>JAFYFR010000018.1 GCA_017543645.1 Bacteroidales bacterium | reverse complement strand
TCGAGTTGTTGTGCTCGAATACGCTCGGTATGCTGTAACTGTTTCTCATTGCTATGTAGTTTTTAAAATTTTCTCGACAAAATTAACTCTGTATGTATTTTTGTAATCTTTTGTTTATTTATTTTCAAATATCATACCAAAATGGTAATGCCTTGGAAAACGTTATTAGTAACAATATGTTAAAATCGTTTTTTTTGCGCTTAAATTTTTTTGGGGTAATTTTGCGCTCCAAATTGTAAAAAATGAAGCATAAAACGCCGGAAGAAATATTTGTTGGTCGCGAGAAAGAACTCGGACATCTTTTGTCCCTATACGACGATGTTCGTGCAGGAAGAGGTCGTGTTGCGCTTGTTTCCGGCGGGGCTGGTATCGGAAAAACTTCCTTGATAAACCGTTTTGTATCTAAAATTCAGACTGATGATTCCTGCCTTGTGGTGCGTCTGCTCGGAGCTAATATGTCGTTGGCTTCGTCGTATTTGGCGTTGTACATTGCTTTGAAGATTCAGACCAACGTTGCAATGGAACGTATTGATTTTGAGAAAATTGACGAGGATCAGGCTGCCGCTTTTTTCGACAGTTTGTTGCGCAGGATTTCTGATAAGCCGTTTGTGGTTTTTGTGGATGATTTGCAGTTTTGCCACCCTAAGATGCTGTTGCTGATTGTGTCGCTTGTGCAGCGTATGCAGTCTGAAACTTATCCAGTTATGGTTCTGGCCGCCATCTGTACCAATGAAAATACTAACTACACAAGTCTTGTGGTACCTTCGTTTGTGAGCCGTATCACGAGGATTAAGTATTCCGACGATGTGTCGGTGGCGGCAGAAGTGGAGGTTTCAAAGTTCAGGCTTTCCGATACGGCAACGCTTATCGACCGTATGTTCAGTCCAAACCATTTTCCTAACGACACCGCCAACGTTATACATAAATGTTCCGACGGTAGTCCTTCCGCTGTGGTCAATTATTTGCAGCACTTGGTGTTTGCCGGACATTTTGCCGCACGCCGCAACAGCTGGTATGCCGATGCGAATTACGCCTCAGAGTGCGACCTTCCTTTGCAGCAGCTTGTTACGCAACGCATTCACAGCATAGAGGAGGTGGCTAACAACGGCGGCATAAGCGTAGGGGAACGTTTGAAAATGCTTTTTAAACCGTTAGCCGGATTGCCGGATGCTGTATGCACTTTTTTCGGAGCTGAAAATATGATGACCGACAATCTCCGTGAGCGTACTATTTCGCTTGCCAAGAGTATCGCCGCATTGTGTAACGCATCTGGTAAAAGCAAGTATAACGCCGAACTGCAAAAACTCACCACGTTTGTTCTGTCGCAAAAACGGAACATCCGCCGGATGTCTACATCGGTAGTGGTGCTTCATGACGACCCTGCGCACCTGTTGAGCCTTGCCGAGGAGCGGACTGCGGTTTACGCTATGTCGGAGGCGGCTGAATTTGCCCACCGTGGCGTGGCTACATTAGATAGTGTCAACCAAAATACTTCTGATACCGCATTGCTTTACAAGCTGTTGTGCGTAGAGGAGAACGCACTGTCGAGGCTCGGTCATTACACCAGCGCGGTAGAATGTACAGTCCGTATGCGCGTAGTGGCTAATTTTGAGGGAAATAACCTATGGTCTGCCCATTCGTACTACCGAATGTCGTTTAACAATGTGTGTATGGGCAACTACGACGTGGCTTTTGAAAATGTATCTCAGGCGTTGGCTCTGCTTGGCAAAAAATCGGAGTCTGTGTCCGCTGAATATATTGATTATCTGATTCTTAAAGGCAGGGTGCTGTTTTTTAAAAACAGTTTTGCCGAGGCTGAGGAAATCTTGTCGGAGGCGGCGAGGATGGCACGGGCTTCGTCCGACAAATACCGTGTTGCCATCTGTTCGATGGAGCGAGGAAGCATAGCCCGAACATTGGGCAATTATCAGACTTCGCGACGTTTTTTGCGTGCCGCCGAAAAATTCTTTGAAAATAGCACCGACAAGTATATGTACTCGCGGTCGCTTATCAATCATGGATTGTTGCACGATGCAGTTGGAAGGTATTCCGCAGCTGGAAAATGTTACGAAAAGGCTGTTGCGATATGTTTGGCTACCGAAGACAATGTTACCGCCGCCAATTGTTACAACAACATGGGGCTTTCAAAATATTATCAGTCTGATTATCCCAAATCGTTGGAGTATTATAACAAAGCATTGGCTATCGACAA
Organism: Bacteroidales bacterium; assembly: GCA_017543645.1. The sequence continues at coordinate 7,769 of JAFYFR010000018.1, read as the reverse complement.
GATGTTAGGCAATATGCCAAAGGTGTCGATTAGCTACAACAATATAGGGATGTCGTTGCTCAACAGTGGCGATGAGGAGGGTGCGGGAAAATATTTTAACCTCGCTCTCGGCATTGCCAAAGGGTTGCAGCCAGCCCAACGTCCCGAATTGTCGCTGACCTACACTAACCTCGGCGCTCTCTGCGGGCAGAAGGGCGAAATTTCCGAGGCTGTAAGGTACTACGAACTCGCCATCGAGGTAGACCGTGTTTGTAACGATACCCACAGCCAGCTGTCGAGCTACAACTGCATCGGCAATTTGTATTGTAACCACGACGATTACAACTCCGCCATGCCATATTTCTACAAGTCGCTTGAGATTGCGGAACGTATTGGCGACGATGTGAGCCGTGCGGCTGTGTTCAACAATTTCGGAAATATCTATTATCTTCAGCAAGATTACACCAAGGCTTGTGATTATTATACTCAGGCACTTACTATCAATATCAACAATGGCGACACTGCAGCCGCCGCGCTCAATTACTCCAATATTGCCAGTGTTTACGACGCGCAAAAAAACTGCGCGCGTTCCGAAACATATTACGACAAGGCTATCGAGCTCTACCATCAGTCTAACGACAAGATGTCGGAGGCTTTCAACCTCGAGTCGCTGGCCTCGCTCTATTATCGCAACGAAAAATACAATAAGGCAAAGGTTACATATCTTGCTGCTGCCGAGATTTTTAATGACTTGGACAATAGGAAGGGCTACGCTTTGAGCCTTAGGTGCGCTGGTGATACTATGCGTATGCTTTGCGAGTACAAGAACGCCGAGAAAGCACTTTTGGAATCGCTCGAAGTCTGCCAGAACATAGGCGACAGCGACGGTGAAGCTGAATCATTATCGTATCTCGCATCAATGTACAGCGAAAAGCCCGACAACAACCGCGCAGTGGAAAATTACAAAAAGGCTGCGGAGCTTTACCGACAGCTCAACCGCAATGTTGAGTATGCCGATATGCTTTCGGGACTGGCTTTGGTGTATAGCGATAGCAACAGCGACGAGGCTCTTATCTGTTACCATCAAGCTGCCGATATTTACCGTCTGGCGGATGAAAAACGCAAACTGGCTTCCACTTACACCGATATTGGGTTGATTTACGATGAGACAGATTATGAGAAGTCGGCTGAGAACTACAAGTTGGCGGCTAACTATTACGAGATGCTCGACGATGTTGTATGTACTTCCGAAGCCCTCTACCTTGCAGCCATGGCTCTTTTGCATACCGACAAGCGTGATGAGGGATATTTGTGCCTCGTTAGCGTTATCACATATTTGAAACAGCATATTGAGGATAATAAGACGGATACTCCCGAAACGACTTTAGAGGACAAGCTGTTGCAGAGCTATACCGCCCTTGCCGATTATTTTTTTGAACAGAAAGACTATCAGCAGGCTATCAAAATGTATCAGGAAGCTTTGGAACGCAGCAGTAACACCGACAACCACTCACGGACAGCATATTTGTGCAACAATATGGGCTACACTTTCGACACTATATGCCTTTATGCTCAGGCTCTACAATATTACAAAAAGGCGTGCGACGAGTATCAGAAAGAAGAGTTTAAATGTGAGGGACTGTTCAATAATCTTAAGAATGTTGCGCTTATGAGCCAGCGTATTGGCATTAAGAATGACGCGGCAAAATATTATCAACAGGCTTTTGATGCTTTTGAAAACGAGCTTTATATCTCGCTCGACCAGCTTGCCGACTGCGCCCTGATGACTGCTAACGCTATTGTGGCTGTAAACAAAGCAAATTTCAAAGTTGCCGCTATCTATTATCAGAAGTCCTACACCCTTTATCGCAAGGACGACAACCTTCCGGGTATGATTTCAGCCCTTTATCATCGTGCCGAATCGGAGATTTCTGCCGGATTAAAAGATAATATTCCGGGACTTGTTGCGCAGATAATGCACATTTATGATATGGCTACCGATACCGACACCAAATGCGTGGCTCTGAAATCGGCTGGTGCTCTCAACTATCTGAGCGGTAATTGCGCCGAATCTATAAACAAGTATCAGCAGGCAGTAGATATTCTGCTCGCCCGCGACAACTGGGATGCCGCAGCACGGTTGTATTTTGAAATGGCGGTGCAGATTACTGGTGATGCCAAATTGATGGACAAGACGGTGTCTTTCAACGGGGAGACTCTTTCGGCATACGATTTTGTTACCAAAATTTACAACAATGCCATCGAACTTGCTAAAACCGAAAAGGATGTGGAATTGGAGATTCAGGCGTTGGCATCGTTGGCACTTTACAATGTGTTTGCTCACGAAAAAGATGTGGCTCTTGAATGTATGCAGCGGGCGTTGCGTGTGGCTGAGGAGTCCGGCTCTCCTGAAATCGTGGCTATGGCTTTGATTGAAAAATCTGAGTTTCTGCTTCGTTTTTTCAATGATTTCGGCATTGTGGAGGAGTGTCTCAACCGAGCTATCAGCCTTTTGCTCGCCGAGGTTAGCGAATCAAACCTCATAATCTACGCCTATGCCTATAAGTTTGTGATGTATGTGCGTAAAGGACTTTACAACGAGGCGGATGAAATTCTCAAGGTTTACGACCCCTATTTTGTGGGTGTTGCCGACAGTTTGGAGCTTCTTCATGGCGCATTAGTAGAATTTGCCCGTTACAAGTCAAATAGTTAGATTCCGATTTCATTTTCTTGAAGTATCAGTTGTAGAAGTTGTTTTGTGGAATCTGCCACAAGAGAGTTGTGCTGTGCGAGAGCCGAGTGCGAATTGAATCCCCACGACACCGAAATTATCTTTATTCCGGCTTTGCGGCATGCCTCTATGTCGCGTATCTCGTCGCCTACGTATGTGATGCCGGTGAAATTTTTACTGAGTTGTCGTGCGGCGCGTCGCAAGGCTCGTTTCTTACCAAAGAGCGGTACTTCTGTCCTGATAAACGAAAAGCACTCCCCAAGTCCGTTGTTTTCCAGAAAACGCTCTACTGTTGTAGCACTGTTGGTGGTGAGGATGCCTAAGCTGCATTTTTCTGAAAGCTTTTGTACAATGGATGCGATACCCGCAAAGGGCTTTATATTTCCAGCCCTTTTTGATGACTCTTTGCGGAAAAATCTTACAAGCCGTGGTATGTGCCATAGCTTTACGCCAGACAAATTTACCAACTGCCGTGCCGAGAGGTCGCGGTTAGCGGCAAAGTCGATTTTTTTGTATCCGAAACGGTCGGCAAACTCGTTGATAAGTTCTGCACCCGATTCAAAAGTGTCGGCAAGCGTACCGTCAAAATCAAACAACACTATCCGCGCCATGAGTTATGCTGTGCGCTGTTGAGCGATGGAGGTTTCGGTAACGGTGTCGTTGGCGAAAATAATGTCCACGTCTTCGTTGAAATTGCCAATCGCTATCATGTTGCCTGAATTGCTCATGGTGATGAGTTTCGGGAAATACATCATGGTGATTTCGCGGCCTTGTTCTGTTGTTGACGTGTTAAAGAATCTCAGCTTTCGGTCTGCGCCCAAAATCGAGAAGAACGACGAGTTGCTGCTGATTTTGATGTCGATAACCTCGGTACCGGTGTTGAACTCCGCCACTTTTACTGGAATTTGCGGATTGTAGACGTATACAGAGCCGTCTTTGCAACCGTATATCAGGCGCGAGGCGTCGGTGTTTATCGACATGGACTTGATTTCCACAGAACTGTCTACATTGAGCTTGAAAATTTCTGACAGGGCGTTGATGCGGTAAATCTTGATGTTGTTGAAATAGTCTTTTCCTGTGACGTACTGCATATCGCGCGACACCGACATGAGGCAGAAATCCGAGATCGCCTTGTTGATTACCTTGCTCTTGATGTCCACTTTGTAGAGTGAGAAATTGTCGCTCACAAACAGAACGTCGTTGTTGAACGGGTGGAAAAACATCTTTTTGATGTTGCCGGTATAGTTGATTATGTCGGAGAATAGCGAAAAACCGTTGTTTGAAACGCTCAGCACACGCAGAAAACTTTGTCCACCCACAGCCATATATTTGTTGTTTCGGCTGAACACCATCGCTGTGGCAGAAACGTCCTGACCGTGTACAACCTCCCACGACGATGTGCTGAATACACGGAGCTTCCGGCTCTGGTCGGAGATGGCTATGTATTCGTCGTTGAAACTGAAGCATATATCCGTAACTCCCTCGTGGGCAATCTTTATGTTTCTGGTGTTGAATCCTTTGAACTGATTGTCTGCGTTTTTGCCGTCATCTTGTTTTTGTTTTATAATCATTACGCGGGCGGTCTTGTTGCCGAGCGAAGCAGATTTCTGGAGATACTCGTTGTAGCCAGCCTTGTCGCCGATTTTCTCGTAAATACCTGCGAGAGTGAGATAAACCTCGTCGGGATGCGCTATCTTGTTGGTTATTGCCAATTTGAAATATTCTATTGCCTTTTGGTAACGGCGTAACATCAGGCTTGCCACAGCTGCGTTGTAGTATGCGTCGGGATTTTCGGGGTTCATCTGCATTATGGTTTCGCAGTCGGCAATGGCGTTGTCCAAATTTCCGAGGTTGCCGTATGCAGTGCTTCTGCGGAGGTATGCGAGTTGGAATCCTGGATCAATGGCAATCACCTTGTTGCAGTAGTCGAGCAGAAAGTCCCATTTTTCGAGTTTGTGATATTCGTTCATCTTGGCTACAAGGTTCACGATGTTTTTCCTTTCCTCGGCTTTAGGGTCGGTGAATACTGGTTCAACGTATTGTTTTACAGGTTCTTCCTCCTTTGTCTCCTCTGGTTCGGGAGACTGCTCCTGTTGTGGTTCTTGTTCTTGTTCGGGCTGAGGTTCTGGCGGCTCGCTGATGGTGTTCATAAACGAAGGCTGTTTTTCTTCTCTGTTTTCTCTTTCGGAGAGCTCTTCTTCTGTGTTTTCTTCGTAGATGTGCATAATTGACTGGTTTTCATGAATGGTATCTGGTTCGGTTTCGTCTTGTTCAATGTTTTCTTCTGGTGTAACCTCAGGTTCGGGATTTTCTTCTGGTTCGGGAATCTCCTCAGCGATTCCGAGGTAGGTTTCGCGGTAACGCTGTATTTCGAGTTCGGCGCATTGTCTATACGACCAGGTGTTCAACGGCTGAATGTTGTCCACGGTGTTGAATTTTTGAATCACAGAGTCATCCTCGAGTATCTCGTAGATAGTTTGTGCGATGTATTTGCAGCAGCTGCGCGGGTGTTTAACTGTTTGTTCCTCGGCAAATCTTATCACCACCCAACCCTCTTTTTCAAAAAATGTGTCGTGGTCTTGGTTAACATACTTTTTTTCGTTATCTTCATTGTTGACGTACGCTTCGGGTTCGCCTGTTTCAAGGTTGTAGGGAACGTCAATTTCCACGTCGATGTAGAGTTTTTTGTCCGACACCGAAACAATGTAGTTGGGAATAAACTTTGTGTCGTTGTCGCTCTGGGCTATTGTGTAGTTGGTGAGTACCTTTTCGGGAAAATATTCGTTGAGCGTTTTGTAAAAATCGTTGTCGCTGTCCACACCGCATTGGTCGGCTGGTTTTAGCTGGCTGTTGGTGAGCAGTAAAGCCTCTTTTACAAGGCGGCTGCGGTAACGTGCAAGGGCGGCGCGGTCGTTGTTTTGACGGTTGACTTCGTCGATGGCAGTAAGCTCGTCGTTGTAGCTGCGCATCAGAAATTCGTAGTTTTCCAACGCCTTGCTGTTAGCCAAATTTTTCAAACGGTTTGATATGCAGTTGTATACCGCTATTCCAACGCCTATCACCAAAAATATTACGAGCATGGCGGTAAGCCACGTGTTATGCGGTATTATGCTAAACTTGTAGCCAATGATAAGTCCTGCTGCAATGGCAGTAATTATGAAACCTGTGTAACGCCTTTTTTCCAGGACAGGACGTTCCGGTTTGCGCGGACTTTTGGGTACGGGTATCTTGCTGTTTTGCGCCTCAATTATCTGATGAGGTATGATGCTTATCGGGTACTGAGTGTAATTGTACATAACATAAAACAAATTATTTTATAACTATTGTAAACATAATTTGTGCCACGGCATACATCCACCATCGTTTTTTTTTTATTCTATTTTTTTTGCGGCTTTGTTTTTGTCAAAAAAATATCTAATTTTGCGGAAATGACGTCAGCTCGTCAAATGATAATACGTATTTTATAATCCTTTTTAATATGAAAAAAGTACTCTTGGGTATGCTTATCGCCTTTGCCGCTGTTGCTTTGATGGTGGTTGGCTATATCGGATACCACAAACTGTTCAGAAAGACCATCGATATCAACGCTTTTGCCGCCGTGCCGAGCGATGCCGCATTCGTTATCGAGACCGAAAACTTATCAAAAGCGTGGTCTACAATCAGCCGAAGCGCACTTTGGCAATACCTTAAATCCACTGAGTATTTTGCCGACATCAACTCCGACATCGAAACTGTGGACTGGTTTCTGAACAACAACAAGGCGGTTGACAAGGTGCTGAACGACCGCAAACTGCTTGTGGTAGGCTGTATGCCCGACAATAAGAACTGGGATTTGGTATACCTTATCGACCTGCAGGAGTTTGCCAGCTATTTCCCTGAAATTAAGACGTCGCTAAAACTCGTCAAGGGCTTTAAGTTTTTGGAATCGCAGATAGAAACCGATGAAGGCAAATACGACATCTACACCCTCCGCGACATCGAAGACCCGACTTTCAACATCAATCTCTCCTTGGTTAACAACATTCTTGCTGTAAGTCTCGACAGGCGTTTGGTAGAGCGTGTTATCCGCCATCATAATACGCAGTTTTGGGATAACAATCTGAATTTTAAGGTCGTAACGGCTGGATTGTCGAACCGAAAGATGTTTAAGGCGTATGTCAACTACAAACTTATCCCCGGACTTTACTCAATTTACTCCACCGACCCGAGCGATGTGATGGATATGCTCGGAGCGTCGTTGGCATATACAGCCGCCGAAATCAACTTAGACAACGACCAAATACACTTGGACGGTTTCACAAGTCTCGACAGCGTATATTCATATATCAGGGCATTTTCAAATGTAACACCCGGCAAATCGCGTTCTTATGAAATAATGTCTGACCAAACAGCATTGTATTTCTCGTTGAATTTCAGCGACTTTATGCGTTTTTACTCCGCACTTATGGACGAATACGCCAAAGGCAACCCCGCAGAAGTAAAAACTATGGAAACTGATATCAAAATAGTAGAAAAGTTGCTTGGATTTAGTCTCAAAGATGATTTCTTAGGTTGGATAGGCTCAGAAATTGCTATTTGCAAACTCCGTCCGTTGAGCGAAAAATCGCGCGACATCGATGGTGTTGTGTTTGTAAACGCTTCCGACATCAAACGCGCCAAAGAATCTCTTGGTAAGATAGTTACGCATCTCAACCGACGCACACCTGTAAAATTTAAAATTGAGCCTTACCGCAATTTCGACATTCAATACCTCGGCATCAAGGGCATTTTCAAAATGTTTCTCGGCAAACTGTTCAAGGACATCGAAAAGCCTTTCTTCACCTACATAGAAGACTACGTGGTGTTTGCCAATTCGCAAGAATCAATCCATCAGATTATCGACGACTATCTGCAAGGTCGCACTCTCAACAAAAACCCAAAGTTTGCCGATTTCAAAGACCAATTTGACATCAAGACCAACATTTCGCTCTTTGTGCAGACCCCCAAAATGTACGAAACCCTCCACAAATACTCTCCCGCAGAAGACCGCAAGAGTTTGGAGGAGAATAAAAACCTCATC
>JAFYFR010000017.1 GCA_017543645.1 Bacteroidales bacterium | reverse complement strand
GTGTCTGCGCTGAAATTTCGCTTATCCGGCGGGTTATCATATTCGTGGTAAACCAAGGCAAAAATATCATATTCACCTTTTCCATCAGGCGATATCACGCATGGCATCACAGAACAAGCACTATAGTTCAACACAATTTGTTCCTTTATTTTGCCGACATTATCATCAATCAAAAAGATTGCGCCGTTTTTCTCATTATCATCGTTTAATACTAAACCCGGAATCATAAGCGTACCATTTTCTATGGTGATGTTTTCCAACAGTGAGCAGGCTTTTATAGGTTCATCGGTTGTATAAACTATATTGCCAAAAGCGTCCATTTTGGTGATAAACCATTGGTAAGCAACGGTATCGGTCGTGTTAGTATATTTTTTTTGAAAATTGCCCGTTACCATATACACCGACCCGTCAACATACTTAAAATATTGAATCGGCAATTGTGATTCGCCTGATTTTCCAATGGTTCCGTCAATATTTAGTATTTTGTATTCCTTACAATTGATGCCTTCATATTCGCCGTCTTTTTGTAGTTTCATTAAATCAGAATAATCTAATCCATTATAAAGAATTATCTTATCTTCGAATGAAAATACATCGGTAAAACAGTACTCACTCTCTAAATCTATTTGGTATTCAAACATTCTCCTTTCATTGTTGTCTGCGAAATAAAGTGTACATTCACAATTTTCGTCACAAGAAACATGATAATTAAATATCGCTAAATCACCGTTGTTCAGCATTTGATAATGATCGTATAAGAAGAAAGAAAAGTTTTCGCCATCTATTTTCTCGTCCATATAAAAATCTTGTTGATATACTTCATGTCCATCTCCATCTATTTTAGTAAAAATAGTATAAACATCACCATCTAAAAAGAATCGATAAATCACGTAAATATCGTTTGACATTGAAACAGAAAATGATTTTATTGGGGAAGTGTAGTCATCCTCAAATGATTCTATAAAAATTGTATCTGATAATGTATAGTGGCCGTTCCTATCGATAATAGCTATAGCATACGGGATTTCCAACTCTTTCTTTCCTTCAAGTTTAATAAAAGCCGCAGCTCTACCGTCGGGCATAGCAAAAACGTCGCCAAGTTTAATATCCATTCCAACAGGCTTAATTGGCTCCCTATTTGGATGCGGAAATATATTTTTGTCCTCACAGGCGGTGATTACAAACAAAAAAAATATACATATTATGATTTTAGCAAACTTCATAGTCGTATGGTTTAATATTAGTAGCCGTAATTGTATTTTGCAATTGTTTTATACTTGAGGTTAACCTTAACACCAATCTTTACTGCATATTCAAACATTTGGAAAATATCGGGTACGTGGAAATGCTGGTAGAGAAGGTCATAATTGCTGTATTTCTTTTCCGGATTGTTGTATGTAAGCATATCTAACGACACCCCAAGGTCGGCAAAGTATGTCATGCGCCTATGATTGAAGTTTAGACGGATGCCGCCAAGAAATGAATAGTTAAGACGGTTTTTTAAATCGGTGTTGTCCTTGTATTCAGGTATATCGGTATAAACGCTTGCTATTTCGGTGAATGCAGTATATTGAGAATTAATAATATACTTCATCTGCGCACCTGCATAGATGGAAGGGACAAAGATTTCGCGTCCGAGATACAATCCAGACTCCACGTATAACGGGAGCGTTAATACATGGCTCGATTCTTCGTAGTAGAATGTGGCCATGTTGCTGCGTTTAATAGAGCGGCTGATGGAGTAGGTGGTAAACGATGGCGAAAATGATATTGAGAATAATTTAAACGGGCGGTATTCAAAACCCACCTGCATTACAAAACCATTCATACTGTAATCAGGAGTGCGCGCATTGCTAATGGTGTCAACTATCGAGCAAATTGTATCCATGTAGGTGCCAGCAAATGTTTTTCCAGCCGCCACCCACACCGAAAACTGGGGTTTGGTGTAATAGTTATCCAAAACCTCGCGGAAGGGGACAAGGTCGGTGTTGCTGACAGTGTAGAAGGGGTCTTTCTGAAGAAATATTTTGGCAAGACTGTCGGCCTCGCGGTCGTATTCCATCTCTTTAAATGATGCTATGGTGTATTTTAGGCGCAATAGGTTCTCATCTTTGCTTAGATGCAGACTGTCGTGGATTTTTTGCGACTGCGAAAGCACATCGCGATATTTACCTGCAAAATACAAACTTTGCAATGTCTGCAACCCAGTTTCTACAGGATTGGAAACGCCGTCGGACTGCTGCCCAACGTCTGCTCCGCCTTTGCCGCCGCCTTCGGAAACAGCATTTTGAAACATCGGCAAATTAGACAGTGTATCAACCTGAGCCTCAGCACAATAAAATATGGCTGACAAAAATAACGTTGTTAGAACTAATTTGATAAACAGTTTCATAGTTAATTTATTGAATATTAACGCTACCTGATACAATACCCTCCTATCAATATGTCGTCCATCTGTTCCGCTCCTGCGCGCCACTCTTCCAACCTTTGGTTAAGTAAATCTGCCTGCTGAGCCGCCGACTTGGTGAGAGTGTTGATTTCTACAAGAAGTTCGCGCAGACGGCGTGAGGTGAACTTATGGTTTTGGGCATCGAACTGATCGGCATAACCGTCGGAATACATATACACATAGTCGCCATGCTGAATATCCACATCGTGGTTTTCAAACGGAATAATCCTCGGATATGTGCCCACAGGATTGCGCACGGGCTTGTATTCGGTGAGTTCGGATCCCCGAACCTTATACATTCCATTGTTAGCACCGGCAAACTGCATCTTCATAGTGTCGAGATTCAGGATGCAAAGCCCCATGTCCATTCCGTCTTTCTGCTTTGAGTTAGCATCGTCCTGCTTGAGGGTGGAGATAACCATACGGCGCATCTCTTCGAGAATATCTGCCGGTGTGGTCTGGTTGTTAAAGTTGAGGCACACTTCGTTGAGAAACGCCACGCCGAGCATACTCATAAACGCACCCGGAACGCCATGCCCCGTGCAGTCTGCTACACTGAATATCACATTGTTACCAATACGTTTCATCCAATAATAGTCGCCCGAAACAATGTCGCGGGGCAGCCAAAAAAGAAAAACATCTTCAAACGATTCTTTCAAAATTGTTTCGGGGGGTAACACTGCGTTTTGAATCAGTTTGGCGTAACGGATGCTCGATGTTACGGAGTGGTGCTGCGCCTCAATTTCGTTTTTTAGGGCGTTGATATGCTGACGCTCTTTCTCTATCTGCACGCTCATGTCCCAAAGTATACGGTTTCGGTCGGCAAGTTCGTTTTGCGCGGCTTCAATTTTTTTCTGTTCCAAGAGTGACTTTTCGTTATCAAGTAGCCGAACCTGCTCTTGGTTCAAAACCTTTTGCTGCGACACATCTGCGCCGTTCCGCTTCAACTCGCTGTTAACAGCACGCAGACGCGAAATCTCGTCGTCTCTTTCGCGCAGCAAGGCGTTAAATCGGCGACCCATACGTCGTGCAGCTTTGGTCAAAAACTTACGGTAATTGAACATCACGTATGCAATCACACCTGCCAAAACCACGGCTACTATCAACAGAATTATCTCGAGTGAGGTCATTTAATTCGTTTTTGCAAATATAGTGTTATTTGATAAATAATCATAATCATTTTTCCGAAAACTCGCGTCCCAAAATTAAATTCCATTCAGTAGACGACAACGGTGCAAGCTGCATTGAGGCGAGGGAGTTGGAATAAACGGTAGGGTCTGTGTCCCAGAAACGGAGCATATTGTCGTCGGTGAGGGCAAACAGCACACCTTTATTATTAAAGGACATGCACTTTACTTTGCAGTTGCCAAGGCTGTGCTCCTCTATCACAAGCGGTTTTTCGTTAAAATCGTTAGTATTAACAAGCGAAATCCGCTTATCGGCTGACGAGAGCGCAAGGATACCTGTTGAATGGTCGTAAAGCACATTTTCGAGGTTGGAATGTCCTCCTGCCATTGTGCCGCATTTTTGGTCGCTGAGAAGGTTCACAAACTGAATGTCGCCATCGCTATAACATACAACCAAAATGTCCTTGTCGGGAATGGCTGTTACCTTAAAGGCATTCTGCAACGATGATGCTGGGAGTATTGTCTTAACATCGCCGCCGAGATAATTCCATTTGAGCAGACGACCGTCATGACAAAGAAGGTAAACAACGCCGTCTTTATGAAAATAGACATCGGTGAGTTTAGTCTGAAAATCATTATCAGCCAAAGTGTTACCATTGTCGGTGGAAATAACGGCTGCCTTACCATCACTGTAAATCACAACGCACTTGGCAACATCGGGCGACGGCGACACAGCCTTAACATAATTAGACGACGATGGCAATGTAACTCGGCGTTTGTTGTCAATGTTAATGAGATACGACGAGCGGTCTTTGGTGGAATATGCTATAAGATAGTTAGTTGCAAATACAGCATTCTCTACCGGCACTTTGCCAACATAGTCGGAGATGACGCTCTCAATTTTAGATTTACCACCGCCCACAATGCGATGAAACGACACTTCGCCGCTATTATCAAATGTAACAATCCGCCCTTGATTGTCAACGGTAAAGGCTTTGATTCCACTATTAGAGAGTTTTATAGGGTTGATAATCCTGTTTTCCTCCATAGCCAGAAGCATGGCATCATAAAGGTCGGCGTTCTTTTGACTGCTGCCGCCTTTAAGATTCATCTCACAAGCAGTCTTGGCAAGACGAAGGTTTAGCAACTTGTCCTCGTATTTGTTTTTGGCTTTCATGGCGAGAGTGTTGCAGAGTGCAACGTAATAGAGACGCGACGCCGAATCGTTCGCCTCCTTGGTAAGTTGCATCTGATATAGCGCATTTTGGCGTTCCCTTTCGGCTGTATCGCGCTGACGCTCGGCAAGGATGTAGTTGGCTTCTGCCTTGCGACGGCTCTCATCAGCGTCCTGACGCATCATTTCGGCGAGCTGACGTGCTATGTCGGACTCGTTTTTGGCTGCCAAAGCCTGCTGAAACATTATCTGCACAGAGTCTCGCTGCTGTTGAGCGTCCATCTGAGCCGAGAGAGCGGCGCTACGTTGCTGCTCGGCTGCTTTTTGCTGTTCCTCAGCTTTCTGGGCGTTTTCCTCAGCCAAAAGAGTCTGTTTTTCTGCGTTATCTTTTTCCTTCATAGCCCACGAGGAGAAAAACAGCAGTCCCACAATAAACACCAAAAGTCCGCAAATGGTGGCAGCAATCTTGCGACGGCGCGATTTCTCGTTGGCAATAATGGCATCATGGCTCTGAAGCATATACTCCTCGCATTTTTCCATACGGCTTGCAGCGGCATGAAGCTTGTCGTCTTCGGGACGCTGCGAGGTATCATTTTTGAGAATCCAATACTGATTAGGGCGGCATTTTTCGTACCATTGGCTAAAAATAGCATAATTGCCCGGAGCCAAGAGCAAATCTGGACTTCTGCCGTTGTCTAACCACCGCTGCACCTGCGTGTTAAAATCGTTATACTCTTTTAGGTTTTCAAGTTCTTCCTCGTCCCAAGCGGAAAGCATTTTCCAGTTTCGGATTAATGCCTCGTGGGTAACGTCCAAAACTGTTTCGCCGCTAAGATATTGAGAATCAACCGAATCAGAATTAATAAACGGACGGATAAGCGTGTTGTTGTTGGTTCGGAAAATATTGAGCACGGCGCACACTTGTGCGTTGGTGATGTACGGTTTGTTGATGATGCCAGTTATCTCGTTGAGAGTGCAGCGGTTGCGCACTTGACGATTGTTGTCAATCTTAGTGAGGGTTTTGAAGGCTGTCTCAATTATCATCTTCGACTCGTCTGGCGTGATAGACTTATCTGCCCAAGGAGAATTGTTGAGATAATAATCGTAAGCTGACTCATATAGAGTGCCGGCGTGGGTGTTAAGCACATTGTCGAGGTTAGGATGCTCATAATATTTTTTCTGATACTCAGGCAGTTTCGCAAACCAACGGTCGAATTCCTGTCTATCGTTATCGCTGAGCAAATCCTTAGAAATTCCCGCAATTTTGGCAAAATGGAGCAAATCAAGCTGTTCTTTGCCATTGCCGGCGGTCTTCCACAGAAGGTTTAGAGCATGTTGCAACACAGGCAACTGGTCGAATCCCGAACTTAAATTGTTGATTAACACCTCCGAAAGACGAGGAGAAACACTTCCGCCAGCCAATTCCGCGGGTTGCTCTATAACTTGCAGAATCTCGGAACGTTTCAACTGAGGAACAAAAAACTGGCTGTAGGCGATAAATTCAGGCAGATCTTTGAATACAGTGCATTGCGAAATATAGTCACTACGCATTGTAAATATCAGATAAACAGGAAGTTGTTCTTCGATAGAAAGCCTTACCGTCTCTAAGAGAATGTTTACAGCCGTATACGAATCAATGCTCGGTGTACCGTTGTGGAAGTTTTCGTTCATGGTGAAGACCTCCTCAAACTGGTCGGCGATAATCAGAAGGTTTTTGCCACGGTTGGCGGCATCGTCGCCTTCCTTAACGTAAAACTCAGAATTTTTGTAGTCATCCACAAGTGCGGAAAAACCTCTGCTCAGTTTTGTAAGTGTTTGTTCGTAAGGCAGTAACAACGCATCCGATGCACTCTTGGCGAGACTTGCCAACGTGTTTCGCTGCGGTTTGAAATCCACTATCAGCCAACTGTTGAACTCCGCCTTAGAAAAACCAGCCCTGATATACGGAATCACACCGGCGTATACCATCGACGATTTTCCATCGCCCGAAGCACCTGTGATGAACGCCATCTTGTTTTGTTCCAACATCTTAACAATCTGACGGATATGCAAATCCCTTCCCTTGAAGAAGATGCTTTCCTCCTCAGTAAAAGGTCTCAGACCAGGGTATGGACAAATGCCGGTATTCATAGACTATGTTGACTGTTAATTAAGTGATTACAATTTACCTTGCGGTAAAATAACCTCAACTGTGTCGGTTCTCATATACATACCGTTTTGTGAACCTGGTCCGTAGGCATATTCGTGAAGAAGATACGTTCCGGGATTAGAAAATGTATATGTAGCAGTTTTCCCTTCGAGAACAGTACATTTAGCTAATAAATCTGCTTTACCTATCTCAGAAATCTCCCACTGGACAGAATCACTATAAATTACACCCGTAATGAGTTCAAACGGAAATCCAACATCAACAACTTCTCCTTTTCCACCTATCGTCCGAATAGGCATTGCAGGGTCTATATAAACCAAGTGAGTTGATGACTCTGTCGTGGTATTGGTTCTAACAGTAAAGGTTATTTGATATTGTCCTGCATCTTTATATGAATACTGAATAGTTCGGTAAGTTTCAGAAGATCTATTATCCCAGATCAAAGCAGAACCAGATTGCTCGCCAAAATCCAATGTATAAACAACATCATCACCTTCAACTTCTAAACAAGCAATTGTAACAGTCGTGGAAGGCATTAATAAACGAGAAGGAGTTACTGTAAATTTTGCCAAAGAACTATTATTGCCGCGTAATACCTCCACGGTGTCGGTTCTCATATACTGTCCGTCTTTTGCACTCGGACCAAAAGCGGTGAGATAGAGCAGGTAC
This sequence comes from Bacteroidales bacterium, assembly GCA_017543645.1. The sequence continues at coordinate 14,295 of JAFYFR010000017.1, read as the reverse complement.
TTACCCGGTGTCTCAAATTCATAGCTTTTTGTAGAACCAGCTAAAACAACAACAGAGGCAACATCTGTAAGATTACCATTGTCTTGCAGCTTTATGTCCCACTTAACAGAATCTTGGTTTTCTATATAATCTTTAAGGTAATATGTAGACGAAGCTTCCAACTTATGTTTTGATGCTATACTGGTAGATTTAAGTGGAGCGGGTGAAATATTGATTGTCTGAGTCGCAGATTGTACAACATTCTTATCATCAGTAACTTTTAGAGTAATAGTATATTCACCATAAGAACTATATGAATATACAAATGAAGTTTGAGCCTCGGTGTTGTCATGCCAAAGCATACAATTACCATCGCCGAAATCCCATTGATAATTAACATTCAACTCCTCTAATATCAAAGGAACAATTGTTACCGAAGTATTAGGCTGGTGCTGTTCTTTCGGACTTACCTCAAACTTTGCCACTAACTCGACCGTAGGTTTAGCCTTGTCATTATCGTCATCCTTGCACGAAACAACTAAAGAGCCAACCATCAAAACAGCTGACAGTAACAAAAGAATCTTTCTCATAATGAAGTATTAAAATTGGTTATTTAAATCTTCAACAAATATACGAAAAAATAGATACCAAGAGACCTATAAGGTTAACAAAAAATAATGGCAATATTAAATATACGTTAATAATCTTACAAAAACTCCGGTCGGTACTCAAAGTGCATGGTGTCGTAATGATACCAGCGGCCGCCCCAGATAAAACCATGTTTCTCAAAAATCTTAACTATTTCTTGGGGAATGCGGTTAACGTATTTAATATGGTCGGTTTCGCTTTTGCCTTTGTTGCTCCAAAGCCAGTAGTTTGAGTTAGCAACATTGATGTCGAAGGCAATTCCGTAACTGTGCGCACTCAGACGGTTGGCCCCGCGCACCTGCCGCCAATAAAACGACGATGCCTGCAAAAGGTATTTTTTGAGTTCGGGTTTTGCTTTAAGTTCCTCGTATACAGCCTTTAACTTTTTGTCCACACCGTTAACTTTGGTAATCGGAAGCTGCTGACCAAACCATTCGATTTTTACGAGGTTTTTCTGAACTTCGGCAGCACTGCTACCGTACATTTTTTTGAACAACGTCTCGCAACGGCTTCTACCACAGTCATTTAAATATGCCGGTTCGGCTACTGTGGTATCGTATGTCATCGAAAACATATCCTCTATGTCGCTTTGGTCGAGCATCGTTACAAAATCCTTTTCCTCGCCGTCGTCGTAGGTAACGCGCGTGCCATCGGGAAACACAATTGCGTTGTCGCTGTATGTAAGTTGCATGTCGGGATATGCATCAATAAGTTTCTGCGCCTTTTCTGGGACACGTGCCGCAATCTGCGCCGAAACGGTGGAGGCTAACATCATAGCCGAAACAATAGTAAATAATAAATTCTTCATAATCTATGGGGTTTTAATTTTGTTCTTCTTTTTTCGGGCAAAGAGGTCGTGACGGTTGTTGAACTCTTTTTTGAATGAGACACCAACACCCTGAGTATAAGGAGCTTGGTCGAGTTCGTCGTCGTTGGCCTTGTTGTACACTTTTAATTTTACGGTTCCGCTTTTGTTTAAGTTTACATCCACCTGCACCTCGCCCACTACGTTGTTGGTGCGAGTGTTGGTGTTGTTTTTTGATTCGCCGCCCACACCCACGTTTGTAGAAACGGTTACACGGTCGTCGAACAGCTGTGTGGAGAGAGCCACCTCAAGCTCACTGCTTGTGGTCTGATCGCCCATCGAATAGTTGACACCCACATCCACCTTGTCGCTTATATCGCTGAGCCAGTGGTTTATCTGATTGCTCAGGAGTTCGCCGGGATTGTAGTCCGAAAAAAGCGAACTTTCCTGATTCTGCAGTCCGGGCAGCGGTTGAAACTGACTGAGCAATAGCAGCGAAATCACCTGCTTGTTGATATTTCCCTCGTCGAGATTCGAGAGTTGGGTTTGAATATCGTCGTAACTGCCTTCGATTTTTACACCAAAGGAAACATCCGGCTCGTTGAGGTCGCCCTTCATATTCAACTGGCATTGCACAGGCACTTTCTTGTTGCGGTACTCCTCGTCGACCATAAGGTTGAAAAGGTTAACGCGGCGAAGCTTGTAAACTGCCGAAATATCCACCACGGCATCCATCGGGTTGCCATTCCACCTCAGAGTTCCGCCTTTCACCACCTCGAACTTCTTGCTCAGAACATTCTGCATATTAAACAGATATTCACCCTTTTCAACCGAAAGCGTGCCGAACATTGTAAAATCTCCCGAAGGCGAAATCACGAGCCTGAGGTCGCCGTTGGCAGATGCTTTAAGAATGTTTCCTGTGGCTTCGTCGAGTATCACATGAACTTCGGCATCGGGCGTTACCTCAAGAGTAAAATTCATTTTCAATCCCGAAAGATCGGCGCCATGCCGTTGGTTTTCAAAATGGAGAGTGTCGCGCGAGACAAAAGTTACAAACCCGTTTTCGGTGTTCACGTCGCTGGCTCCGTACATAGGAAGATATACGAGAGTGTTCCTTTCGGTTTTAACACGTCCGTCGATGTCGATCATGCGCATAGGGTTGCCCCGCAGAAAAATCTCACCCGAAGCGTAAGCCTTGCCATAAAAGAGCGAGGTGTCGGTCTGCTGCGCGTTGAGAAACATGAAATTCTTAACATTAAGGTCGAGATTCATGTCAATATTGTCGAAATTATTGTGGTGAATATATCCTTGAAGCACAGCGTTTCCTGATTTGCGGTCGCTATAAAGCGTTGTCTTGTGAATTTGAATAGTTCTGTTGTCGAGAGTGATGCCGAGCGAATCGTTGATGTCGTACTGCGTGCCGAGAGTCTTGATTTTGAAATTTCCACCATGGACACTCAGCTGTGCCATGATGCTCGGGTCTTCGATTTTGCCTTTTACACGGGCAAATCCCGAAAGGTTGGTGTAGTTCGACGCACTGATATAATTCTCATAAAACGGACGGAAGGTGTTGAACGGCAGGGTGAGGATGTTGAGCGTAAAATCCAACTCCCTGCTTTGAACATTGCAAGAACCGAATCCGTGAATAGGCTTCAGCGTGTCGGTCTCCATGAGCTCCTGTCTGAGCAGACGGCGTTTGGTGTAAAAATCCACGTTGATAAGCGAGTCCAAAGGATTAAAATCGCAGGTAAAAAACACATTTCCGAGTCCTACATCGTTGACTATCAGGTTGTCAACAGTATTGTGCGAACTAAAAAGAGGAATGTCGCCATACAAATTTTTCACATCGGTGTTAGACGAAAGCATACCCTTTATATTAATATCGGGAACAATCTTATTGAGAAACTCAAGGTCAAAATTCTTTATGTCGGCATAAAGTTTCTGCTCGGGGTCGGCGCATATTTTGCCGTCGAGAGTAACTTTCTGATTTTCGGCAAAAAGTCCGAAATTGTTAATTTCCACCGAATTAGAATCTATATTTATAGTACTTTGATTGATGTCCCACTTGGAATTGAGGATATAGAAGCCCGACTGATTAAACGACGCTTTGATAAGCGGAAAATGCTCTGGCTTATAATGCTTTGAGAGAATCACGCTACCGTCGATAGTTCCCTCGCTTTTCAAACTGTCGGTATTGTACCACGAAAGCAGAAAAACTGCGGTATCGCGGTGCGCGGCTATGTTGATAGCAGGGTTTTTGATATGAAGGTCTTCCGAAACAGCTATCGAATCTGCTTGAATATCAAATATAAATTCAGGGCCGAGAGCGTTGACACTCAGCGAAAAGTTGTCGGTATTGTATCTTCCGTAGCCCAAACGGTCGGTATGAATATCTGCCCAAATATGCCGTTTTCTGATGTTGAAACCGCCTTTGACTGTTGAATTGTCGCTGATAAAAAGCTCAGGGATAAAGAAATCGGTAACTTTGTCGGGATTTTTGAACTTGATGGTAAAATCAAAATTATTACCGAGGTTTCGTATAAAATTAGGGTCGTTGATTTCCGAAATTCCACGTTCAGAAGGACGGCGAGAAGATCTGTTGCGGACATTAACAAGCGACATTGTGTCGGAATAGTTAAGCGACGGAAAAACAATGAAGGCAAAATTACTGATGATTTGCGCCAACTGGTCGGAACGCAAAAGACCCTGCACGTCGGCATCAATATAATCGCTGCGCAAATGTATAACCCTCAGAGGCAACGAACATACATACTGGTCGATATAGGCCTTGAGTTGGAACTCATCAACTTTGAACACCCTGTCGTCGCGGTGAAACCGCAAACCTTCGGTAAGCCTGACTGTTCCGCTGATATTGTCAAGGTCGGTGCCTTCAAGGTCGGCCGACAATGCAAAACTCATCAAATCAACTGAATCGCTCAGGATATGTGTCTTTTTCAAATCGGCATCGGACACGGTGAGAGAACATTTAGCTTTGAGATTTTCGCCGCCAAAGTTTACAAGTCCAGCAAAATCAAGGTCAAGGCACGGGTCTTTCACCGAAAACAAGCCATCAAACTTGCTCTCGGTAAATGTGCCGTTAATAGAAATGCCCGAATAGTTGTATCTCAAAAGTCCGAGCGAATCAACCACACCTTTTATATTACCATTAATTTTTCCGCCGGAAGATATTGACACCGACACTGTGTCTTTGGTAGAAAGAAAGCCGAATGTCTCCCTGTCACCAGCAACAGCACCTACATTGAGCTTGTGAGCCGACACAATACCATGAATATCAGTAACATCATTATTAGTTAACAATGTTATGTCGGTGACAATGTTTCCGAGATTTGACAAAAGATTACCGTTCACAGCCAAATCGTCAACCTTGCCTTTCACTTTTGCGGTAAAGTTCACTTTGCCCAACTCCCTGAGAGAGGAAGGCAACTCCACGATACTTTCGGTGCTCAACGGCTTATGGAGGGTGTTTAAATTATCTTGCGAGGTGCTTAATTCTTTGATATTCAAGTCAAAAAAAGTATAGTTAATATCAGGTAGACCCACAACATCACCATCGATGTTAATACGAGTGTCGTTAAGGTAGGCAAGTTTCAACCGTCTGACTTTCAAGTTGCTGACAGGACCTGAAACTTCTGTGCTGATTTTTGGAACAATGCCGTAACCATAAAGCGGCTCCGAAAAACGTCCGATGTCGTCAACACTCAGACACGAACCATCGTTGATTTTAGCTCCCAGACTTACATTGTTGCAGAAATCAGAAAATGCTTCAAAACCGTGGAAATGAAAATTAAGGCTATCTGCCGACAAGTCGGAAGCATGGGTTACAAGGTGGAGCTTGCTCAACAAAATGCCCTCTGGACTTACCTCGGCTGTGGAAGAAAGCTGGCGGATTCCAAATCCACAATGCTCCTCCGCCCTCAACGAGTCGATGCGAAGAAATATTTCTGTATTCTCGTTTATCGAAAAATTCTTGCCAAGGAGGTTGACGTTAGTGAGTTTCAAATTTTCAAAATCCATCAGATAGTCTTTGGTTTGTGGTGCGCCAGCAGACCGGCAAAAATTGATGTTTCCCAACTTCAACTTATCTATCTCTATCGAAAATTTGGATTTGGTGGAAATGGTGTCCACGTCGAGCGAGTCGCTTGGAGGCACAAGGTAGCTGTAATTGTAACTTCCCGAGCTGTCGGCAATCATGTTTACAACCACATTTTCGATTCGGGCCTGCGAAAAATGGTAATAGTTGTTTCGTATGCCGAAAGATTTAAGACGAGCCTCCACACTTCCCACATAAAGCAGTGTATCTTTGTTTAAATCAGCCACATAAATATCCTTGAAATCAACGCTTAGATTAAAGACATTAACAAAAACCTTTGAAACGCTGATGTCGGTGCCGAAACGCTCCGAAAGTATTTCCGACACTTTGGCTGTGATATATGTCTGAACCGGCTGGCTCACAAGCACAACAGCAACAATAGCCAAAAGCAACAACGGCACCACCGCCACCGTAATCCACAGTGCGGTAAACATTTTCCGTATCTTACTCTTAGCAGACATACCTCAAATTTTGTAAAATTGCAAAGTAACTAAAAAATTGTATTACATGATTTACTCCAATGTTTAAAAAATCTTATTTTTTTCAACAAAAATATTTTGCGAAACAAGAAATATAGTATATTTGCAACGTTATCAACAAAATTCAAACGACATGAAAAAGTTATATCCTATCATCCTCGCAGCAGTATTATTTGTCTGCGCCTGCTCGTCAAACAAAGGCGGCAGTTCATCAAACGACTCATTACAAGGCGTGTACAGCATCGACATCTCCAACGCAGGATCCATATTTGAAAGCGAGTTTAAAGCTCAGGAAATTCCAAGCACCATGATTTCCACTATCCTATCGCAATTAGACCTCACAGTTGAGTTCGCCGACAAAAAAGCCAAACTCGATGCCGGCACCACAGTTTCGATGCTCCTTAAAACCGTAACCAACGGCAAATACACCCTGCCCGTAACCATGGAATACAAAATCGAAAACGACAGCGTAATTTATCTCAAACAGGAAGGCGAAGACTTCAAACAGGCTGGAATCATCAAAAAAGACGGCGACACATACGACAAGGTATTGTTCAAACCCAAATACAAACAAACCGAAGTTACCATTTCGCTACAACGCAACTAATGTGAAAAATAAATTGCTGTTTTTTTTCAGTTTCAGCGAATTAGTGCAACAAAATAAGAAAACAATCGTTAATTAATACGGCAACAAAATTAAATTATTAAAAATATAGTATTATGAAAAAATTTAAAATCCTATTAGCAGCCCTCGTAATGACCTTCGTAGCCAGCACAGTAAGCGCACAAGGTTGGATTGAAGAGGAAGATCTCCAGATTTTTGGCAACACCCGTGCCCTCAGCTCAAAAAGCGACGTAGTAAAATTCGCCAAAACTACAGCCAAAACTACTTCACAAGAGATTACTATCAACAACACCCAGGCAGACGCTCTCGAAATTGTCGGATTTGAAACTCCCGCAGGAGTAACCATCCTTCCCAAATCCAAAAAAATCGAAGGCAACTCGTCAAGCACTCTCACTGTTACTCTCTATCCCGAAATCGCCGGTGAAAGTGTTGAGAACGAAGTGATTATCGTTAAGACAAAAACTTTGAACAACACTGCCGCAAAAGTTGGAGAAAAAACATTCAAAATCAGATTCGAATAAAATCAGCATTTTTCAATAGAAAAAAACCTCCGCTTAAAAAACGGAGGTTTTTTTTTACTTTTTTTTTTACAAAAAATTGACAATTGGAAAATTCTTTTGTATATTTGTAAAAATATAAAATATAGACGATATGGAACTATTTCAAACATGGAGCGAGATGTCATTGTTACCCAAATTATACTGGGCTGTGGCTATATTGAGCTCATTAGCATTCGTAGTAATATTCGGAATGAGCCTCTTAGGCTCTGATACCGACTCAGACACTGACGCTGAATCTGACATAGACGGCGACGCAGGAGACCATGACTTCGGCTCATACGTGCTGAGTTTGAAATCAATGGTAGGGTTCCTCGTATCAGCATCGTGGGTGGGCATCGTAACCATCAACAACAGCCTTCCCGTATGGATAACTCTCCTATCTTCAATTGCAGCAGGGGTTATAATGACCATTATAATAGTGTCGCTGATGACCTTTTTTGCAAGAATGCAGTACAGCGGCACGCTAAATATAGCCGACACCGTGGGCGCGGAAGGCGAAGTCTACCTTTCGATTCCTCCTTCAAAATCAGGAAAAGGCAAAGTCCAAATCAAAGTTCAAAGCGCAATCAGAGAGTTCGACGCTGTTACCGAAGCGGACACCACATTAAAACAATACGACAAAATTGTGGTGAAATCGGTAGGCAAAAACAACGTACTTTTAGTAGAAAAAATCAATTAAAACACATTATTAACAATAAAACACTTAAAAACATGGGAGACGCAGTTTTTACGTTAGCTTTCATAGCAGTAGTAGTTAGTTTGATACTAATATTTTGGTTTGTAAAACGTTACAAACGTTGTCCATCCGACAAGATTCTCGTAGTCTACGGCAAGGTAGGCAAAGGTTCGGGAGGAACGCGTACAGCAAAATGTATTCACGGCGGCGCGGCATTCATCTGGCCTGTAATTCAGGATTTTGAGTTTCTCGACCTCTCGCCCATAACCATCTCGGTAGACCTCAAAAAAGCACTCAGCAAACAGCAGATTCGTGTAAACGTACCCTGCAACTTTATGGTAGGTATCAGCACCGAAGACGGAGTAATGAACAACGCCGCCGAGCGACTTCTCGGCATCAGATTAGACGACATCCGCATCCTCGCAGAAGACATCATCATCGGTCAGCTACGTGTGGTTATCGCAACAATGACCATCGAAGAAATCAACTCCAACCGCGAGATGTTCCTTCGCAACGTGTCGGAGAGCGTTGAACAAGAGCTCAAAAAACTCGGCTTGAAACTTATCAACGTAAACGTAAAAGACATCACCGACGAGAGCGGCTATATCGACGCACTCGGAAAGAAAGAAGCCGAACGCGCCATCAACAAAGCCAAAATCGAGGTTGCCGAAGAACAGAAAAACGGTGCTATCGGTGAGGCAAAATTCCGCAAAGAGCAGAGCATCGAAGTGGCAGCCCAGACCGCCGAGGCACAAATCGGCGTGTCGGAATCGCAAAAAACACAGCGCATCAAAGTGGCAGCAGCCAACTCAGAAGCACAGGTGGGCGAGGCAGAAGCACAGAAAAACCAGCGTATCAGCATCGCCTCAGCCAACGCCACAGCGGTATCGGGCGAGAACGAAGCAAAAATCCGCGTTGCCAATTCTGAGGCCGAACGACGCAAAGCCGAGGCAGAAGCCAACAAGATTGCAGTTTCGGCAGAACGTATCAACTAGGCAGAGACCGAAAAGTCAGCATACGAAGCTCAGCGTCTCGCCGAGCTCGCACGTGCCGAACGCGAGAAAGCCACTAAGACAGCCGACATCATCATTCCCGCCGAAATTTCAAAACAGCGTGTTGAAATCGAGGCTGAGGCCGAAGCTGAACGCATACGCCGCGTAGCCAAAGGTAACGCCGACTCTATCTACTACGAGATGGAGGCAAAGGCAAAAGGTTTGATGGAAGTTCTCGCAAAACAGGCAGAAGGTTTCAACGCTATGGTAAAAGCCGCCGGCAACAACCCCGACGACGCTGTAAAGATGATGATAGCCGACAAGCTCGTGGAGATTGTAAAACTCCAGACCGAGGCTGTAAAGAATATCAAAATCGACAAAGTTACTGTTTGGGACAGCCTTTCAAACGGCAAATCAAGCACAGCCAACTTCATGTCTGGAATGTTGGGCGCACTGCCCCCCATCAACGACATTTTCAAATCGGCAGGTCTCGAACTTCCCAACTATCTCAAAGGCAAAGCCTCCGAGGAGAAGGAAGAAAAAAACACACCATCCGAACCCGAACACGAAACCATCGCAGAATCCGACGAAGTTAAAGGTTAATGTATTTTCCATATTCATTGTAGAGACGTGCCAAGGCGCGTCTCTATTTTTATAACGTCACATTAAATAATTTTCGATGAACCTCATAACCGTATTAGGCCCGACAGCGGGAGGCAAAACCTCATTCGCGGCTCACTTGGCAAAAGAACTCAACACCGAAATAATCAGTGCGGACTCTCGCCAGATTTACAAAGGAATGGATCTCGGCTCGGGCAAAGATATCGACGACTACACTGTGGACGGAGTTAATATTCCGTACCACCTAATCGACATACTTCCCGCTGGCGAAAAATACAACGTTTTCCGCTATCAGAAAGACTTTTTCAATGTCTATCAGCAAGTTACCGCAAAAGGCAAAACTCCGATACTCTGCGGCGGCACTGGTCTGTATTTGGAATCTGTGGTAAAAAACTATCAGCTTATCGACGTGCCCGCAAATCCCGAACTTCGCAAGAACCTCGAACAATATTCGTTGCCCGAACTCAAAGAGAAGCTCGCCCAAATGAAAACCCTGCACAACGATACCGACACCGATACCAAGAAACGCGCAATCAGGGCAATCGAAATTGAAACCTTTATCCTTGAAAATCCGAAAGTTGTACCATCCTACCCGAAAATCGACAGCATAGTGTTCGGCATCAAAAATCCCCGCGACATTGAACGTGCAAAAATCCGCATCCGCCTCGAACAACGCTTGGACGAAGGAATGGTGGAAGAAATCAACAACCTCATAAAATCCGGCGTAAAGGCAGAGGATTTAATTTATTATGGGCTTGAATATAAATACGTTACACTTTACGCCATCGGTCAGATGAGTTTCAACGACATGAAAGAGCAGCTCTACATAGCAATATGCCAGTTTGCCAAACGCCAGATGACCTGGTATCGCCGCATGGAGCGTATGGGCGTGTATATCAATTGGATAGATGCACGTCTGCCGATGGAACAGAAAATCAGTTTTGCACTTGAGAAATTGCGGAGGTGCGCATGCTGAACTCACAGCCACAATATAGCTGGTTGTAAAATCCGTTTTCTTTAAGCAACTCATTTCTACGCTGTTGGAGTCCGCCCTTGCGCCAGTTTTTGGCAAGATAAGCAAGCGAGGGAAATGGTTCTACGGCATAAATTCCAGCGGTGTCGATCTGTTGCAAACTTTTCCAGCGCGACGACGAAAGTGTGCTTGCTATTGTATCGAAACCACGTTCAGCCGCAACTTCGGCAGTTTTTTTAAGACGGTATTTAAAACACTCCAAACAGCGTTTGCCTCTTTCGGGCTCGCTCTCCAAACCCTGCACCTCGGCAAGCCATGAGGAATGATTGTATTCGCCTTCAATAAACTCAATACCAAGTTTTTGTGTATATTTTACGCACTCGCCGCGTCTGATTTCGTACTCCTCCTTCGGATAGATATTCGGATTAAAATAATACACCGCTGGTTTGATTCCGTCGTTAATAAGTTTTTCTAAAATAGGCGCGCTGCATGGCGCACAGCAGGCATGAAGAAGAATTTTCATAATTCAATAGTTTATTTTAGCAAAAATATCTAATTTTGGACAACAAAAAAAATAGAAATGCGGAAATATTTACATTTCATATTAATTATTTTATTATCAACGATTTACTCGTGCGAGGAACATTTTGAGTACAACACTGGCGCACAACTCACTTTCTCGTGCGACACGCTCAAATTCGATACCGTTTTTACAGGTCAAAAAAGCAGCATCCGCTTTATAAAAATATTCAACCAAACTGGGAAGAATCTCAATATCAATTCTATACAGTTAGAAAACAACGACAATCAGATTTTCCTCAACATTAACGGTCGCGAAACTCTCTCTGCCGAGAACATCGAACTGCGAAAAGGCGACAGCATTTTTGTTTTTGTCCAGACCAACCTCAAAACCGGCAAAGATAACGAACTGCACACCAACTCGCTGATAGTAAACACTGGTGGCGAAAATCAAAAGGTGATAATCACTGCATTTGGTCTTAACATAATAAAACTCAACGAGATAATAGCATCCGACACTGTTTTGGCATCTTCCCTGCCCTACCTTGCCGAAAAATCCATCACTGTAGAGGAAAATTGCAAACTCACTATTAAAGAAGGTGTTACTATATTTTTCAACAAAAATTGCGGTATGAAAATACTCGGCTCCGTCCACATCCAAGGCTCGCTGCAAAAGCCTGTTGTAATGCAAGGAATCCGCACCGAATCGGAATACAAGGACGTGCCGGGACAATGGAGCGGAATCTCTTTCAGCGAAAAATCCCAAAACAACATGCTCTACTACACCACGATAGTAAACGCCATTTCGGGTATTTCTTGCACCGAAAACACTGTTAAAAGCGGCAACATAACCATAGCCTGCTGCAAAATCGAAAACCATTCGCAATTCGGCATCAACATTTTCAATACAAACGCATTGATTTACAATACATTGATAGACAATTGCGGAAACTCGTGCCTTACCATCGGAGGAAACGGCGAATACAACATAATGCACTGTACAATTGCTAATTACTGGACATACGGTTACCGAAACAACGCAGCCCTCCTATGCGACAACCTTAATCCCGATCTAAACGGCAACAAGATTGATTTTAAGGGTTTTATCGCCAACAGCATCATCTATGGCAACCATTATTCCGAATTAGATTGCGCCATGCCAGTTATGGGCGATGGAAATATTAAATTTTACAACTGCCTGATAAAGAACAATATAACAGAAAGCCCAATATTCAACTCATGCATATTCAACCTCGACCCGCAGTTTTCGGAAACGGATTCCTCAGCCTACAGCATCACTCAGGAATCACCCGCTAAAGATATAGCAAACAGCCAATTAACAAATACATACAACTATCTCGCCACCGACTATTTTGGCAACAACCGCAACTTTGACACCAATCCCGATGCTGGATTTGCCGAATTTGTTGAACAGGAATAACACAAAAAAAGTTGGCACAATAATTGATTTTCATTAAAATGTGAATAGTTAGGTTGGTTAATTGGTGTCGCTGTCAGATTTTTGCTGTGGCGACACATTTTTTTTATATATTTGCCACGAAAAATTAAGAGCACTATATGAAAAGACTTTTAACATTAGCATTAATAATCTGTATATTTGTATTTTACACTGGTTGCCGCACAATCGGTAAAAAAAATCAGAAACAGGAAAAACGTGTTTCGGCCATTGTAGCTGGCACAACTCAATTAGCACAAATGTACAATCCGTCAAGCACTTCGATACATCCGAAAGTGTTTATCAAGAAAAACGACACCACCGACATCAATCTGATTGTTATCATCAACGACTCCGAACTGATGTTTTCAAAAGCCAACCCTCAGAACCAGCAGATTGCCAAGGTAAAGATTTTCTACAAGATAATGGAGAGTTACGAAAACAGCGCGACCGTGGACACCTGCATCAAAATCATTACCATCAACAAAACCCCCTCGCCCAAGACTTTAGCCATTAAACTAAAACTCAAGCATGTGGATTTGCCAAAGTTTGTAGTACAAACCACCGTTACAGATATGCTGAGAAGCAAGATGAACATCAATTTCAACGAAGTGAACAAATTAGACTCTGTTGGAAAAGACAATTTCGATGTTACGTTTGCAGCTGACGGTCAGCCATTTCACAAACCATACGCCGACTTGGGGACCAACCTCAACATCAGATACAACAACGTTATCGACCTACACAATATATATTATACAGTTTTGCCCATAGACAACTCGATTCCAAAATCGCCTTACGCTACAATGGCGCATTACTTGGACGACACCGTTTTAACCATCACAACCGAACCGAAACCAATATCGTTTTCGATCACCACCGACACTCCGGGAATATATTACGCAACCGCCGACACAGCATTTCACAATGGAATCTCAATTCCATGCTTTGGCAACGACCATCCCAATGTTAACACACCAGAAGATATGCTCAAAACCATAAAATACCTCTGTTCCGACGAAGAGTACAACGGAATTATAGCCAAACCTGAGAAAAAACTGGCAGTTGACGATTTCTGGTACTCTTGCACCAAAGACATCAAAAAAGCCAAGGAGCTCATCAAGGTGTTCTACGCGAGGGCGGTATATGCCAACATCTATTTCACAAGCCACCGACAGGGCATGTTGACCGATAGGGGAATGGTCTACATCGTAATGGGGCCGCCGCACATGATGGGCATCACCTCAAAAGCCGAGATATGGACATACATAGACCGCAACAACGATAGAAAGGTGAAATTTGAGTTCCGCAAACGGCAGACTTCCTTATCAACTCCAGATTATCAGCTATATAGGAACACAGAATTGAAGTATTACTGGGATAATGCCGTAGCCACATGGCGAAAAGGAAACATTTACACGTTTTAAATAAATTTAACAAATATTTAAAAGCATATCATCGAAAATATAAAACAAAGAAAAAAATAATAACTATATTTGCATAGTTTAAAAAGAAAACAATTTATAAAGTAAATACTTAAAAATGAGTAAATTAGATTTAACAAAGTACGGAATTACAGGTTCTACTGTAATCGCACACAATCCTTCTTACGAAGATCTTTACAAAGCTGAAATTAACCCCGCTCTCGAGGGTTACGAAAAAGGTCAAGAGACCGAACTCAAAGCCGTTAACGTTATGACCGGTATCTTCACCGGACGTTCACCTAAAGACAAATACATTGTTGACAACGACGAAAGCCACAACAACGTATGGTGGACTTCTGACGCTTACAAAAACGACAACCACCCCATGAGCGAAGACGTATGGGCTAAGGTTAAAGCTATCGCTGTT
>JAFYFR010000113.1 GCA_017543645.1 Bacteroidales bacterium | reverse complement strand
TGGTGGCTTGCGAGGTGTTCAGGTATTTGAGGCCTTCAATCTCCTCAAGGTTTGTGAGTCCGTTGAAAAACGAGGCGAAGCTGTGCGGGGCGTAGGCTTGGAATTCTTTTTCTATAACCACATTGGTAATGTCCAAGGCCTTGTCAAACCAGGTTGGTGTCCATTTGTAGTAGGGGTGTTCCTCCCACGGGTCGGGCAGGTCGAAAACCTCTTCGTTTCCGGAGGCTGCGTAGTCGTATGCGCGGAGTGTGAATGTCAGCGTTTTGTCTTCGCTGTTGTAGATGGCGCATGGCACGGGGGCTTCGGGGTCGAAGGTGATCTTGACTTCGATGGGCTCTTCGGGCTTATAGTCTTGGTATGATATTACAGCGATTATTCCGTCGGAGTAGTTGTCCATGTCTAACTCCATTTTACTGAAATCAATAGTGTAATTGTCGGAGTTGTTTTCACATATAACTGTTACATCGCCAGATGGCAGCTCGTGGAGGTGTTTGTTGAGGTTATCGCATGTTACGTTATCAAAGTTTAAGCCTTTGATTTTATTTCTCACGGTTATGGTTAGGTCGTAGGTCTTGCCTTCGTATGTTACGGTTATGGGGTAGTCGCCGAGTTCGTTGAAGTTGATTTCGCCGGTGTATGTCACCTTGGTATCGGTAAGGGGGATTTGGAAAGGTTCTCCGGAAGGTATTACTTCGAATTTTATGTCCTCGGGTTTTGTGCCTTTGTCCACATAGCGCGAGCCGTCGGCGAGGCTGAAAAAATAGATACTTCCTTTTATAACTGTTATGGGAAATTCGTATTCCTTGCCACGGAATGTTACTTTGAGGGTCTGTTCGCCCGATGTGTATTTGTCGTAACCTGTAACGGTGGTGTATTTGAGCGGGAGCGGTGTTTCTCTGTCTTTGAATTTCAGCGCAATTAAGTCCATGTTGATGTCTTGGTACTGGTTGATCTCGGGTTCGCCGTCGTTGGATATGTTTATTAAGGAGATGTCATCCTGAGTGAGTTCGTACTTTGGTGCGCCTGTTTTGGTTAACAGACCGTGTTTGTCGTTGGTGCCGTCGATTAATGCGTAGTCTTTGACGTATGATTTGTTGTCGCCGGCGTAAGTGCCCTTGCCACCGAAAAGCAAGCGGTTGTCATCAAACAGCACTTGATCAGAACCGACACCATTCATATTCCAGCCTTCGCCTACGTAAATTACTTCGAGGTTGTAGCAGGATGCAAACATCCTTTCCGCGTTTATGACTTGCTCAGTGTTGAACGATGAAAGGTCGAGTTCGCGGAGCTGTTTGCAGGAGAAGAACATATAGGAAAGGTCGGTTGCATTGGTTACGTCGATGTTTCCGATGCCGGTTATTTGGGCGAGGTTTTCGAAACCATTGAACATGTAGCTGTAATTGGTTCCATGATAATTTGCGAACGACTCATTGATTTCCACGGCGGTGATCTGCCATGAACCTATTCCTTCTATATAAGGCAACCGGCAACCGTTGTAGCCGAGAGTGTATATTCCTTCTTCTGTGGGCACATCTCCATCGGTGGCGTAGTAGGTGGCTTTGTAGGCTTGATCGCCTTTGGGAGTTGTTACGCCGTTTTTTTCAAGTTTTACGTAGGGCGTGTAATCAGCATCGCCCGATTTGTCGGCTCTGGCAGCCAATGGAAGCATCGCCAGCAGCGTTGCGGCAATGAGGATGCACTTTGCTATCCGCGCCGCATGGGTTAAGATTTTTGATTTCATCTATGTACTTTTAATAATATGATTTAATTTATTCCGGGGCAAAGATATAAAAAAAATTTGTATTATCCGTCATTGTTGCATACATCCTGTTTTAAGCGTTCGCTAAGTTTCATGTTATTCATTTCCTTTATTGGGGTGCAAAGTTAGGGATTGAAAAAAAAGGGCGAACAGCAATGTCCGCCCCATAAATATGAAAAAGAAACTTTGCTATTGAGCCGAAACCTTAAACGAGTGTCCGTTGACAATCACTATCAGCAAACCGGAGTGTGAGAGATTGATTTCGTCGTGCGATGATTTTGTTGTTGAAGTTGTTAGTACACGGCCTTGGAGGTCGATAATTTTGTATTGGCTGTCGGGTGCTGTTTCGATGTATATGGTGCGGTTGTATGCCCACACTTTTATGCTCGGAGCATCGGTGAGGGAGGATACGGGGGTGGAGTTGTTGCCATTTCCGTTTTGTGTGAATGTACCTGAAATGGTGATGTCGTGCGAAGGCATGGTTGTAGGTGTTTCGCTCCATCCCGAGAACGAGCAGCCCAATCTTACAGGGATGTCTAATGATGGTATTTCGGCACCGTAGGGAATTTGGTACACTAAGTACTCCTCATTGTCGATATATAATACAAGATGATAAATGCAGAGCTCAAACGCTCCATCTACAACGAGATCGCTGCTGGGCATAGTTTCTGGTAGCGGAATATCAGCAATGTATGTAGAGCCTTCCCTTGTGGGGATAAGATTCTCGATGCTCGTTCCGAACAGTACCTCTACAGACGAAACCTCGGCACCGTTGTCGTTGAAAGTCAGCTTGTACTTATTGGGAGCGAATGTGCCGTCAACGGTGATATCCTTATCGGGCATGGTGGCATAGTCTGACTGCCAGCCCGAGAAGGTGTAACCCTCGAGCGTGAGGTTCTCGAATAACGAGATAGCACTGCCGGCCTCCACTTCTACAGTGGCATATATTTCACCGTTGAGCATATAGGTTATATTGTGCTTGTTGGCATCAAAACGACCTTCCACAGTAATGTCGTAATCGGGCATGAGGTTGCCTGTTGGCGGTTGGGAGTAAACATATTGGCAATAATCCTTAGCGGGCAGAAGCGTGGTGATATCGGTACCGAATGCTACATCTTCAACTGTTTTAACAGCTTCGCCGTTGGCATTGAATACAAGTTTGTGCTTGTTGGCAAGCATGTTTCCTGTTATGGTTATGTCCTTGTCGGGCATGGTGGCTGGTAGAGCCGAAGGAGTCCAGCCCGAGAATGTGAAACCGATTATGCCGGCAGGAGCATCAAGGATGGCAATGCCGTTGCCGTATTCCACATTGATTGTTTGATATTCTTTGCCGTCAAGCATATAGGTAATGTGGTGGACATTTTTCTTGTAAGTGCCTTCGGCGGTGAAATCATAGTCGGGCATGGTGGCGGGGGCAGGTTTCCAGCCTCCGAAAGTGTAACCTTCTTTTTCTTCGGGCTCAGGGTAGGTGATTTCCGTACCATAATCTTGGGTAATGTTTTTGCCGAATGGTACGCCGTCAAGCTTGAACGATACTGTGTGAGTGTTGACCCTCCATTTAATGTAGAGCGAAATGTTGCCGTCTATCACGTCGTTGGCAAAATCCCATGCGTCGTGTAGATCTTCGTCTTTGAATACGCCCTCTATCGTGTAGCCTTCTTTTACTATTACGGGGAACGGAATGTTCTGACCGTTGGCACAGTAGTCGGTTTTTTCTATTTTGCCGTCGGTTATGTAGTTGATGGCGCACGCGTCGGTTTTGTCGATAATTTCGAAATCCTTTGTTATCGGGTCAAAGGTGTAATGCCCGTCGGTTTTCTGAGTTATAGTAACGGAGGCTGTTCCTACTTTGGTGTTGTCGGCATACGACACTGTGTAATCGACATCTTCTACCAGAGGAGTTACGCCGTCGTATACCTTTACACCGGGTTCTGCCACGTTATTGCCGTTGAGGAGGCAGTAGTTTGATTTTAGTTCGATGGTGGGTGCAGTCAGGGCTTTTTTAGTGATGACGAACTTAGCTCCGGCAAAGGTGATGCTGTAGTTTGAGTTTTCTAAACTGCCCTGAGAGATGCTGTATTCTCCGATTTCCTCGCCTTCTTGGCGGACGAGCGAGCCAAGGAGCTTGTCGCCGGTCAATATGCCGTCGGCGGTGTATGTCAGTTCGGGGTCGGCAGTGCCGTACTCTTTGGTTATGGCGTTGGCTTGCACGGAGGCAGGCTTAGGTGTGATGCTGAATTTGGCAGGCACAAGGTCGATGGTGTAGTTGCTATTGGATAGCGTGCCCTGCTGTATGGCGTATTCTCCTACGTTTTCGCCCTGGGCGCGTGACAGCGAGCCGTTGAGCGCGTCGTCGTTGATAAGTCCGTCTTCTTCTACGGTGTAGGTAAGTTCGGGGTCGCTGTCGCCGTAGGTTTTCGATAGGTTGCCGGGTGTTACCTTGATGTGTCTGGTCAATATCTGAAACCCTACCGGAATATAGGATACCGAATAGCAGTCGTGCGTGAAGCCTGATTCCTTGATAATGCCGTAGGTGCCTACGTCTTCGCCCTCCTGCCGCACGAGCGTGCCTGTAATCTGGTCTTTGCCTTTGAGGCCTTCCACTTTGTATGTAAGCTCGGGATCTTCTTCGCCGTAGCCTTTGCTCAGTTGGCCGGAGGGATAAACAGTGGCTTCGGCTTTGGCGAGATACAGCGTAACGGTTTTTGAGTCGGCGTACTTGTCTGTTCCGCGTACCGTAACAGTGTACGACCCCGGTGTAACTATCCTCTTGTCTGCCAAGTAGTCAACTTGGTCTTTTAGGGCAACACCGTCGAGGGTAACTACCAGCGGAACCACTGTGCCGGTATAAGTGTCGGACGAGAGCGTTATTGAGGCGTCGGTTATATGCTTGGCCCATGTCGCAACAAGCACATATTCGCTATAGCTGTCCTTATAAACCGATACCTCTTTTTCGGGGATGGGTACGTTACTCATTCCGAACTTTTTCCAGCCTCTGAATGTGTAGCCCGTCCGGGCCTGGGGCTTCTTTGAAAAATAGGATGTGTTAGTGATGTTGAATTTGCCCGAAGTTTCCATTTTGCCATTAGAATATGTGTAATAGGGCACTTCGAGCTGCGAGAAATATCCGGGGGCGGAGCTTCCCTTGTCGATGCGGGCGTAGGTTTTGTCGGGGTTCGACGGCGAATAATTTGTTCCTCTTGTGCTCCCGAGCTTGCTGCAGTTGTAAAACATGTCGGCAGTGTTGGTCTTGTCGCCGAAAACCAGCAGGTCGCTGCACGAGAACCCCTCGGGGTTGTACGTGTCGGTGGCGGCGTCGTAGCCGCTTTGGTAATCGGTGGCGCTGACGTATATCCTTACCAAGTTGTCGCAATTATAGAACATCTTTTCGGCAGTGGCGAGGCTTGCGGTGGCGGCTGATAACCGTATGACTACCATTTTGAGGCCGCGGCACGCATCAAACAGTTTGTCAGCATTCGTTATGCTGCTGCCTATGGATATTTCGGCTGAGGTAAGGGAGGCGCAGTTGGCAAATGCGGATTTCATATTTTTGGCGCTTGTAAACTTTATCGACGGCGGTATGGCTCTAAGGCTTTGGCAGTTATAGAACATTCCTGCAAACGATACGCAGTTCGACAGCGTCAGCTGCACATCGCTTGTGCTCAGATCCAGCGACTTGCAGCCGTAGAACATATCAGTGGCATAGATTGTGCTGGTGGTAGGGAACTGGCAGTTTTTAACACTTTTCAAGTTTTCGCACTCGTAAAACCACGCATAGCATGCGGGGGGAGAGTAGCTGTTGAACGAATCGTCGAAAACAGCGTACACTATGTCCTTCTTGTGCGGCGCCAGCCAGTCCGGCCTCTGCATGTACACCTGTTCCTGATATGTAACCAGCTCCGGTATTGTATAATAATAGCCATAGCCGTATTCTAAAATCTTGCTGCTGTAATGGTAGTCGTAGTAGAAGGTGAGCCTGTTGCCGCTGAAAACTGCGTAAGGAGTCTTCTCCTTGGCGCGCAGCAGCAGGTATCCGCCGTTTGTGCCAGACGCTTTTGCCGCGGTGAGGTAGTCGCTGGTCCATCTGAAAAGCTTTGGACAATTGTAGAACATGTTGTTGCCTACGCAGCCGTTGGTTGTCCAACCGTCGCCCACCCATATCTGCCGCAGGTTTTCGCAGCCGTAGAACATGTTGTCCATGTTTACCGCCATTATGGGATGCAATGATCCTAAGTCGATACATTCGAGGTTCCGGCATAAGCCGAACATGTCGTTAAAGTTGGTGATATTGTCCGCCTTCCATGTTTCTATGCCGCTTACTGCCTTCAGATTGGGACAGTTGCGGAAGCATCCGCTGAGGCCGCCTTGGTTGTAAGGGTTGTCGGGGTAGTTGTATAGATTGGACAATACCATGTTCTCTAATCCTGTTACTTCTTCTAAGGCAAGCATGTCCCTGAAAAAACAGTTGATGCTCGTGGTAGGGTAGTTCTTGTACGAGGGATCCACCACGAACTTTTTTACCTTGGTATAAATACCTTCTCCGATGCCGGGTTCGCTGGTGTGGTACTGGTAATATGTTAGATAGTCGTTGCCGTATTTCCGTTTTTGCCAGCCGTCGCCAGTCTCGTCGCACAGCCAAATGTTTCCTGATGACACTCCCGGTGTGCCGGCTGAGCCTTTGTAGCCCGCCTTGAGGGTAAGGATGCAGGAGGAGGGCTCCCATACTGTCCAGCTCACCATCTGGCTCTGCGCCGCGATTTCGGCCGCGGAGCAGATTACAAGTAGCAGGACTAAAATGCAGTGTTTTATTTTCATGATTGTAAAGTTTAATAATTGTTGTTGTATGTAATAACTTAGCTATTTTATAGTGTTGCAAAAAATGTGCTAATGTGAATTGCATTATCCAATATTTTTTCTTACTATCCAAACCAAGTTTTGGAACTCGCTATATTGTTTGAGATGTACAGAGAGCAAGTGGGATAACACCCTTAAAATTATACCGTTAATGCCAGTTCAAAGTGCACAACACCCTTCCGTAGCTGCCGAAAGCCCGAGTGCAAATGCATTTTTGCCTTCGGTAGCTGCCGAAAGCCCGAGTGCAAATGCATTTTTGCCTTCGGTAGCTGCCGAAAGCCGCAGTGCAAATGTATTTTTGCCTTCGGTAGCTGCCGAAAGCCTCAGTGCAAATGTATTTTTGCCTTCGGTAGCTGCCGGAAGCCGCAGTGCAAATGTTTTTTTGCTTTCGGTAGCTGCCGAAAATGCCTTTGCATTTTGCACAAGAGCCTTCCGCAACCACCGAAAACCAGTTTGACATTTCAACTCGGCTTTTCGGTAGCTGCGCAAAGGTGTTATGTAAAGTGATGAATAGTTTTCGGCAATTGCGGAACGGCACTGCGCATTTTGATGTAGTGCCTTCGGCAGCTGCGCAAGGGTGGTGTTACACCTCCAGAGGCTGTTTAAGTAAAGCATCATACATATTGTGTAATTTTTTTTAAAAAAAATTGCAATAAATTTGTTAATTATAAAAATATAGTGTACATTTGGCGAAAAATTTAGTAAAATAATTAATAAAAACAAAACAATATGGCAAACATTTTAACCGGTCCGATGTTCAGCTACGTGCGCAAGGTGGAGCTTATCAACTTTGCGGCAAGCATAGTGGCGTTGGAAAGCGACATCGACACAGAAGACACAGCTTTCCTCGGACGATTCACCCAGCTGAAAGTGGCTTACGGCAAGCTGAAGATAGGCGCCAACTACTCGCCCTCGTTCCTCACCGACGAGGTTATGGCAGCCGACACCCTCAACATGAACCTCTACGACGTGGTGGCGTTGAACATAAAGGCGGCTCAGAAACGCACCAACCACCCCGAAATAGTGGCAGTGGCAAACCGCGCCGCCGAAATGCTCGCCGACAAGAAAAACAAGCGTGACTGCACCAACCAGAAGGCTCGACAGGGACTCACCGCCGCCATTGTGGAAGACATCAAGCGTTTTTCCAAAGCCGACATCAAGCTGCTGGGCCTCACCGAAGTACTCGAAGAACTCGACGCAGCGCAGCAGACCCTCCTCAACGCCCTCACCACGCGCACCGAATACAAGGCGGGCAAAGAGCGGCAGGTGTTCCAGCAGGCTTGCAACGATTTTTTAACGGCGTATTCCAACTTCAAGTCGTATGTCAACAACGAAGTCACGTTCAGCAACAACATCGAGATATTCGGAAAGCTCTTTGTCAGGAAGCTCGAGGTGATAGTGTCGGAGATGAACCGCCTTTCGGCCGCCCGCAAGAACAACGAACTTGCAGCAGCCACCGAGTCATAAAAAGTTACGGTATATTAGTTTAGTCCGTAGCCGAATTAAAAACGCGATTTTTTTACCCCCGCAAAAAAATCGCGTTTTTTTTGTTGCCGTTACAATAATTAGTGCTATATTTGCAAGTTGAATCAATAGTTAAAACATTAAAATTAACTCAAAACATGATAAAGAGACTATTTTTAGCGGCTATGCTGAC
>JAFYFR010000112.1 GCA_017543645.1 Bacteroidales bacterium | reverse complement strand
CTTTACCGAAGCATCCCACCTTGGCGGACGTGCCGACCTTATCGAACTGTGCCGCATTTTCGAGAAGGAAAATCCCCAACTCCCGATGCGCGTTGACCACGGTATGACCTTCACCGACAATGAGGGCGGCATTATGGACGAGACCAACCACGGACACAATGCTGGCTACACCCTTTTGGGACGTATGTTTGCAATGGGTCAGGTGCAGGGAATCCTCGCCACAGTAGATCGTGAGTTAGGAATCGAATACAAACAACCCGGATTTTTTGATTAATATGAAACTTACAGATATTTTAAACGGCACATTCAACGCCGCAGAATGGGAGCAAAAAGGCTACCAACTCCCTAAATTCAACATCAAAGCCCTGCGCGAAAAAACTGCCAAAGAACCCACTTGGGTGCACTTTGGTGGCGGAAACATCTTCCGTGCATTTCCCGCAGCCATTCTGTGTCCGTATTTGCGTACGTAAGCCGAATCTTGCGCCGAGCCGTAAGTTACCGGAAACAATAATGTCAGAGTTAATAATATTTTAAAGGCTGAGTTAGTCATACCATCAATTTGGCGGCAAAGATAAAAACTTTCGGCATATTAACAAACAATGGACTGTTTTTATTTTACTGCTCTGCCTCCTTACGCCCTGTGATGTTTTCAATCTCCTTTGTTAAAAAAGAAATTAAATCCGAATCCGCACTTTATTAATTTTTTTGTTATATTTGCCCCGTAAAACATAACGTTATGAACTATTACGACCCAAAGACCGACGTTGTATTTAAAAAAGTGTTCGGCGAGCACAAAAACCTTGCAATAAGCCTGTTGAATGCAGTCTTGCAGTTAGAAGGCAATAATGTAATCAGCGATTTGGAGTACCTGCCTTCCGAGATTCTGCCTGTGATGGGCGGCAAACGGAGCAGCGCTGTGGATGTACGCTGTCAGGATTCCAACGGCGACTACTTTATTGTGGAGATGCAGATGTACTGGTCGTCGGACTTTTTGCGGCGTGTGCTTTATAACTGCGCCAAGGTGTACACCACCCTGTATTCCAAAGGCGAGGAGCATTACAAAGTAAAGAAAGTGTTTTCGGTGAATATCCTCAACGATGTATATCAAGAGAGCAACACCAACAACTACCACCATTACCAAATGTCGGAAGTTGGCAACAGCAGCCATGTAATCAAAGGCATAGAGATAGTGTGCATCGAGCTGCCCAAGTTCAAGCCCGAAGACTATGCCCAACGTAAGATGCTCAAATTATGGCAGGAGTTCCTCACATCCATCAACGCCAAGACAGGCACAGAGCAAATCACCGACGAACTGTTAGAAAACACCGAAGTAAAGGAAGCCTTGGATCTTTGTCGCAACCTCACCGAAGAGGAGCGCGGTTATTACGACGGCTTCTGGGGCATGGAGTTTCTGCGTAACGACCGCGACCGCACAGTAAAAGAAATCAGTATGGCACAAGGTATGGCACAAGGAATGGCACAAGGTATGGCACAAGGTATGGCCAAGGGACTTGCCCAGGGTCGTGCCGAAGGACTTGCCGAAGGTCGTGCCGAAGGAGTGCGAGCCCAAGCCATAGAGTCTGCCCGCATAATGAAAGCCGAGCATCTGCCCATTGACCTTGTTGCTCGTATTACCGGCCTCACCCCCGAAGAAATAGCTGAGATGTAAGTGTCCTATTCTGGAAAAAAATTATAAGGGAAGGGTGATTTCACCCCCCCTTTATAAGAAACTATAGTCTTTTTAAGATTCGCTATCATAAATTGTAACGGCTGGAGGTCGGAGATATGGCGTTTACACATATTTCAACAGATCCTTGCCGATGTCCCTTCTGTGGTATGCGCCTTCAAAAGATAGTTTGGCAATGCCGTCTAATGATTTTTGAAGGGCATCGGGTATGCTGCTGCCAAGCGACGACACTGTGAGCACACGTCCGCCGTCGGTTACTATCGCACCGTCTTTTTCCTTGGTGCCGGCGTGGAATATGATAGAATCTTTTACGTTATCCAAGCCGTTGATAACGAACCCTTTTTTGTAATCTTCGGGATAGCCGCCCGATGCAAGAACTACTGTGGCGGCGGTTAGGGGGTTGATTTGGCACTGCTTGCCGTTGAGGTTGCCCTGTGCAGCTGCCACAAGCAAATCCAAAAAGTCGCCATCAACGCGAAGCATCACCGATTCGGTTTCGGGGTCGCCCATTCGCACGTTGTACTCTATTACGTAGGGTTCGCCATTGACGTTGATAAGTCCGAAAAAGATAAATCCGCGGTAGTCGATATTTTCTTTGATAAGTCCGTCGATGGTGGGCTTGATTATGCGCGATTCAATTTTTTTCATAAACACCTTGTCGGCAAACGGAACGGGCGAAATGCTGCCCATACCGCCTGTGTTGAGTCCAGTGTCGCCTTCGCCAATGCGCTTGTAGTCTTTGGCTTCGGGCAGGATGGTGTATCCTCCGTGACCATCTGTTAGTACAAACACAGAAAGTTCTATGCCCGAAAGAAACTCCTCGATAACCACTTCGGCAGACGATTTGCCAAACTTGCCCGAAAACATTTCTTTGAGTTCGTTGCAGGCGATGTTAAAGTCCGACTCGATGATAACGCCCTTGCCGGCAGCCGGTCCGTCGGCTTTGAGCACGTAGGGGGGCTGCAATGTTTTAAGGAAATCAACAGCCTGAGCGTAAGTGTTGCCGTTGAAAGTCTTGTATTTGGCAGTGGGTATGTTGTGACGCATCATAAACTGCTTGGCAAAATCCTTGCTGCCTTCGAGTTGCGCGCCGTCTTTTTTAGGGCCAAGCACAAGAGGCTTATTGCCGTTCATAGCCAAAAGTCGGTCGGCAAGTCCGTCGATTAACGGCACTTCGGGCCCTACTACCACGAGGTCGATTTTGCTTTCGTCCACAAATTTTTCGATGGCGTCGAAATCCGACACCTTTATATTAACGTTTTTAGCGATATTGGCAGTGCCGGGGTTGCCGGGTGCTACAAAAAGATTATTAGATTGTCTGCTCTGCGAAATTTTCCACGCCAACGCGCTCTCCCTTCCGCCCGAGCCTATAAGCAATATGTTCATTGATTTGTTTTTTTTATGTATTATTCTATGTGGCAAAAGTAACAATTATTTTGGTTTTTATCATCATTTATCTCCAAATTAAACGAAACACCGAAATAAAAAAAGCTTACAGAATAACTCAATGCAAAAAAATTTTGTAATTTTGTCAACGATAATAATACCGTTACCGTGATACTGAAATCGCTAAAAGACAATAACCTCCTCGGGATAGTGCTTGCCATACTGGTGTTTGCCGGTTTTGCATGCTCGGCAGTGATGCCATACGGCGCGTGGATGTGGATTGTGCCGCAGTCGGGTTCGCTGATATTCGACGACATAAGGAACTTTCTCGGCTCGTGGGGTACGCCGATTATTCTGGGTGTGTGCTTTGTGCTGCTCAACATTGTGGAGGTGTGCGTTATGACATCGCTCAACAGGAAGTATGAGCTCACCCGCGCCAAAGGTGCCCTTTTTTTTGTGACAACTGCGGCGGTGGGCATGTGCTACATACCTTACAATGTGGTTCTGCCCGAACAGTTTGCGGCGGTGTTTGTTATGCTCGGACTTTTCCCGATATTAGAAAGCAACGGCAAGGACGTGGCAGTATACAACCTTTTTGATGCCGGACTCTGCTTCGGTATAGCCACTCTGTTCTGTTTCAACGCTGTTATCACGCTGTTTTACGGTATTGCAGCCATTGCCGTATTCCGTCCCTACCGTACCAATGAGATACTCATGATGATTCTGGGGCTGATAACCCCCGTGCTGTTTTACTTTGCCGGATACTATCTTGCAAATGGCGAGATTATGCCAGTGTGGGAGAATATCGTTGAGGAGTTCAGTATAAGGCACGTGTTCAATCCGGCGGGCAACGACCTTGTTTTCCTTTGCGCGGGAAGTTTGTGGCTTTTGGTAAGCGGAGTGTTTATGGTGGCGTTGTACAGCAGGTTCAACGTGTTTGAGGCGCGGGCTTACAGGCTGATGTTTGTGATATTCCTGATTACGTTGGTGGCTGCGGTTTCGCCCTTTCTGAGCATCGAGACACTGCGCCTTGCTTTGTTCCCCGTGGTGTTTATGTTTGTAACAGTGTTTTACAATATGAGGCAGGGATTCTGGAGCGAGTTGTTCTTTGCGCTGCTGATACTTTCGGCCGGGGCACTGCATGTGTATCTGGTAGTGGAGATGTAAATTGGATGTGCAAACAACGCCGGCATACGTGTTTTACCTACACACGGCAGGCACTAATACGCATATTGCGCATTGCACAATAGCAAAATGCCCTGTAATTTTGCCCCGTCTAACAATCACCACTAATAGTTAAATGAAATAATAAACATCAGAACCATGAAGACAACAAACAAAATGATCAAGCACGCAGGCATAGCGGCAGTATTTGCAGTATTTGCTGCAATGTTGGTTTTGGGTGTAAAGAACAATATGCCCGAAAACATTATCACAAGCGGATTAACAGTAGAGAAACATTCTGACTCGAAATGTTTTTGCAAAATCGAGATACCTTATAAATATATGAACTCGCTTCACCAAAGCGAATCTATAAAGCTCATAGTCGACGGACACGTAAGCAACGCCGTGATTGAGTCGGTTGACAACGATGTGGTTAAAGAGGACACAGGACTGTACTTCTACGCTCACGCCAGCATCGACAACACCGCCGCCGGATACATTGCCTCAGCCGACAACGCCGATGTAGTGCTCGGAAACGGTCTCGACTACCTGAAACAGCAGATTTATAATTCCATTGCATACTAATACCATACTCTTCCACACATGCAGGGATTGTTCTAAAAATGCCGGGTAACTGGCATTTTGGGGCAATCCCTGAATTATTATCCATAGAGGCGAAAAAATTGCAAGACAGGCCTTTGATTTTTAGGCGTTTATTACACTATAAAAATAAAACATAAAAAAAACTAAAACAAAAGTTGCCATTCCAAATTATTTTGTAATTTTGAACGATAAATAACAGAGTTTGTATGCTGAGATCAAAACTACCCGATAATACGTTAAAAACGGCAATTGAGATTTTAGACGCCGCTGAGAAAAGCCATGCAGTAGACCTTGCCTGCTCGGTTCCCGACTTCAACATGTCGCAGAAACTTGTCGACTCCATAGCGCGGCACATAAGCAATGGCAAGAACCAGTACAGCCCTATCGAAGGCATAATGCCGTTACGACAGGCCATAGCAGAAGTATACCTCAAAGAGTTTGATGCACAATACAATCCCGAAACCGACATCACAATTACTGCCGGCTCTACCGAGGCATTGTGGACTGCCATCTCCGCCATAGTCCACGAGGACGACGAGGTGATAGTTTTTGAGCCAGTGTACGAAAACTATGTGCCAGCAATCCGCCTTAACGGAGGCACACCTATATTTATCACGCTCAAATATCCCGACTACCGTATCGACTGGAACGAGGTGATGCGTTGGGTAAACCAGCGTACCAAGATGATTATCATAAGCAATCCCCACATACCCACAGGCGCAGTTCTCTCCGACGAGGACATGCAGAAGCTCCAGAAGATTGTGGCAGGAAGCAAGATTGTGATTCTCAGCGACGAAACATACGGAAACTTTCACTACAACACACCTATTTCGAGCGTTGCCAGCTACCCAATGCTTGCGAAACAGAGCATTGTGATAAGTTCGCTCGGCAAATCGTTTAACGCCACCGGTTGGAAAACCGGAACCTGCTGTGCGCCCGCCGACTACACCGCCGAAATACGCAAAATGCACAACTATATCTGCAACGGATCCAACACCGCCATACAGTATGCGTTCTCGGATTTTCTGCCCGACGATGGCAACGGCGAAATTGCCCAAGTGCGCGAACTCTACCTCCACAAACGCAACCTTCTGTGCGACCTTCTCAAAGACTCTAAGTATAAGCTCACCCCCACCGAAGGATCGTGGTTTCAGGCAATAGACTGCTCTGACGTTACCGCCGACCTCGATTATGATTTTGCCCTCAGGCTTGTAACCCAATACGGCGTGGCAGTATTCCCGATGTCGATGTTCTTCCACGACAAAAACAAGAGCAGCGTTATCCGCGTATGTTTCGCACGTGAAGACGAGACCATTAGAAGAGGTGTGGAAGGTTTGCTGAAAGCAGGGAAATAAATTATAACTTTTCGATTTTCGCCGACATCTTTGGTGCTGTGGTTATCTTTCCCATATTCTTTATGCTAAACCGTAGTCGGTCAATTAATCCAAGTATTTCAGCGGCTTGTACAGGTGGCTGATTTCTTTGATTGCTGCCATTTCATTTGCTTTTATCTGCAAAAAGAAACTATACTGGCGAAAATTGCAACAATCTCATTAAAAAAAAGCGGAGAAAGCATACACATAAAAAGTATTTTTCATACATTTGCAGTGCTGACTTCTGCCGAAAGCCGAGAGGCGGGCGGGGTAGCGGACATATAAAATAAGGCGTTGCTTAACGCTTTGTTCTTGACACCTTGAAATTTGGTCGTTTCAAAAGATCCATCAAGACAAAGCAGCGGTGATGCCTGCGGATTATGTATATATCGCATAATGCTATGCGTGT
>JAFYFR010000111.1 GCA_017543645.1 Bacteroidales bacterium | reverse complement strand
TCTAAGCCATTTAGGCGAAAGCACTTCTACGTTTTCGCCATACGAGAGTATGGTCTGTTTAAAATCGTAGGCGGGTTTTATGTAATATTCAAATATTGAGTAAGATTCGGTAGATTCTGTCTCTTTTTGCGAATGGTGGAGAGGCAGCGAGCGGAAAAACTTCTGTTGGTTGTGCATCACTTTCAGCCTGACGGTTTCCGCCTTTTCTTGTCCTGCAATTATGCCGTAACAGTTTTCAAAATAGTCTTGCGCCGCAAAATCCGACGGATAATCAAACCTCTCGTCGGTGATTTGCATTTCTAAAATACGGTCTAAGGCATAAACCCGCACTTGGTCAGGGGCTTTCCGGGTAACGATGTACCAACGTTGATGGGCAATTTTCAAGGCAAGGGGCATTACTGATAGTGTCTCCTCATCGGTGCGCTGGAAACTGTGGTAACGGATATTTATCCACAGCCTTTCGCGCATGGCCTGTATTGCGGGCAGAAGCCAGTGGTAGCCCGAGGGTATTTCTTCAAAAAGAATCTTGTCTTTAATGGCGTGGGCTTCGGTTAGCATCTGACCTACGGCAAAGTTGTTGAGCAGCCAATGGCGGATGCGGTCGTTGGCCAAATTGCCGTGGTCTTCTATATAATAAGTGTTGTCGGATTTGCGGCAGGATATGTTGATGTCGAATAGGGTCTCGATGTCGTGGCGGTGCCTGTCGAAGGTGCGCCGCGGAATAGGCAGACCATCGTAAAGGTAGCACTGCGTCCATTTGTCGTTAATGCCACGCAGGGTGATGTGTCCCGCGGAATGGATTGCGGACACTTCCCAGATGTATTTCGCTAAAAGGTTTTTAGACATTGATTTCGCGATTGATTATCAGTTTTATTCCATTTACAAAACCGAATTCTTCTTCTGTTTTTCTTTTAAAATCTGTGATTTGTATGGAATAATCCTGAGGATTGGGAAGTAATTGATACCGTTCGTCTTTTTTATTGCAAATCCACGCTTTAATTATAAAAGAATCTTTACCGTAATTGCTAATAAAACATCGTAGAGTAGTTAAGATTTGACTTTCTCCTTTTTTTCGCCAATTGGTGTTTTTCGATTTCGATTTTGATTTGCGTTTCCGGTCTTTCAGTTCGGTAAAAATCAAAATAGAATCTTCGTAACGCAAAATACCATCACATCTTGACGCTTGCTTGCCATCTGCATTTCTTATGTCGATACAATTATCAACGGGATAAAAGTCAATCATTATTTTGTGACGGTTGTTAACTATGCCGCACCATTCTTCGTCTTTATTTGATTTATTTTCATCTATATACGCAGGTAGTTTGTCGTCTTTGTGGTCGCATAATCCAAAAATGTCTTTGTTAGTGGATTGTCTATGTGTTTCTGAAAAAAAATCTATTTGCCGCATAAGTCTTCAATGTCCATTAATTCTGAAAAAACAGTGTTAACCTCTCCCAGTTCGTTGCTAAGATAATTATCGTTCGACGGTAATCCATAAACTTGTTTCAGTTCGCTGATAGTTCCATCGTCGTCAAGTTCGTAAATTACTACGTCTTTTATCGGTGTAATTGCTTTTTCGGGCACTATTCGGTATATTTTGGATAGGATTTCTGCATTACCTTTTGCCTTTTCTTTGAGTTCGGCTGCTTTGACAGCAAGCATCAAATAACTTAAAATATAAGGACTGTGTGTGGTGATAATCAATTCGTTGTCTTTAACTTCGTTGTTGAAGCCAAGTATACTGTTTAACATACTGCGCTGAGATTCAGGAAAGAGATTTTGTTCAGGTTCTTCTATAATGTTAATAGTTCGTTTGATATTAATTTTAGAAGCAATAGTCGATAACAACATTTTTTTTTGTTCATCGGTAAAAGCGGGATTGCTGAGAATCTCCGCTGACTGCTTTTTGAAAATTTCACGTTCTCCGCTACTCATTTTGTATTCCGACTGCAACATCTTTGAAAGATAATCAACAACCACATACATCGGTACAAACGACTGAAAGCCACTTGCCGATTCCGAAAGCGGAATTTTGTAATC
The DNA here is from genome assembly GCA_017543645.1 of Bacteroidales bacterium. The sequence continues at coordinate 1,226 of JAFYFR010000111.1, read as the reverse complement.
TGTCCCTTTTATATATAGAACTTCCTTGAAATTATCATATTCAACGTCTATGTCGTTGATAGGTAATTTTAAATGCCCTTTTATACTATCTTTTGCATCCTGAAATATTTCTTTAAACTCTTGGAGCGATTGTGACCAAAGAGTAAAATCTTGACCTTGTTTTGATTTCTTTATAGAAGATAGAAAATTTCTCTCCGCCGGGAAATAAGTGATTTTGGGTAGAGAGTATTCCGCGTTATTAATTGGTTTTATTGTAGATTTTCCATCTGCCCAGTTCTTGAAATCTATTCTTAATGCAGATCCCGCATAGGTAATGTGCGTTCCGCGTTTCAGATAATTGCTTAAACGATGATAATCCCAAAAATCGTTAAATTTATTTATAATTTCGTCTTCTATTTCCTTAGTATATCCGTATCTATAAATGTATTTTTCTATCCAGCAGCAAGTGGATAAAAGCTTAGCCACCGTGCTTTTACCCGACCCTTGGTTGCCTATTAGTACAGTAACCTTTTTAGTTTTTATCCTGCCCTTTTTTACCGGTCCGAAATTTTCTATCGTTAATTCCATATCTTTTACTTTTTACCGCAAATATACGCAATTTTGCAGATATTTTTATAAAATAAAAAAAACGACGGCAGTCTACCCCACCGTCGTTTTATATAGTAAGTATCTTACATCTCAATCTTTAATTCGTCAATCAGCCTTTGGCATTGGCCGTATTTTTCGATAACGAAGAGCACGTAGCGGATGTCTACGTTGATGCAGCGCTGGAAATCGGAGTTGAATATCCAGTCGGAGCACATAGATTCGGAGTTGCCGTCGAACGCGAGACCTATCAGGCGGCCGTAGCCGTCGATAACGGGGCTTCCGCTGTTGCCGCCGGTGATGTCGTTGTTGGTGAGGAAGCATACGTGCATTGTGCCGTCTTTGTCGGCGTAGCGGCCGTAGTCTTTCTTGTTGTAGAGTTCTTTGAGCAATGGCGAAACGTCGAACTCATAGTCGCCGGGTATCTCTTTTTCCATTACGCCTTTGAGAGTGCAGAAATAGTTCATAAGCACTCCGTCGTTGGTGGTGCGGATTACGCCGTCGGTTTTGCCGGCTTCGGGCTTGAATGTGCGCGATGTGTAGGTCTGCACTGTGCCGTACGAGAGACGCTCGGTAAAGTTGGCGTCGGGGTAGGTGAGAGCCTTGGGGTTCATAGCAATGCTGCCTTTGGTGTAGCGGCG
>JAFYFR010000003.1 GCA_017543645.1 Bacteroidales bacterium | reverse complement strand
CGAGCGAAATGTCCGACACGTGGTTCTTCTCTGATTACAACGATAAACGATTCTTTTTCAAGCAGTTTCTTGCCGGAATGTTCACCACCATTGCAATGACGGGATTAGATCAGGATATGATGCAGAAAAACCTCTCGTGCCGCACTCTCAAAGACGCTCAAAAGAATGTTATCAGTTATGGTTTTGGTTTTCTGCCGGTTAACCTCTTGTTTCTTGCGCTCGGCATACTCCTTTATAATTATGCTGCTCAGTTGGGACTTTTTACCAACGGCGCACTCACTGATATTCAGGGTAACGCACTCAAAAGCGACGAACTTTTCCCATACCTTGCCACTGCCACCAATGCCGACGGCGTGCCTTTCTTGCCCGCAGCGGTAGGCGTGCTATTTATCCTCGGACTTGTGGCTGCGGCGTTCTCTTCGGCAGGAAGTGCGGTAACCGCACTCACCACTTCGGTAACCATCGACATTCTCCGTGCCGACAAAAAAGGCAACGAAGAGAGTCTCCGCCGTACACGTCAAAAAGTGCATATTATCAACGCATTAGTAATGGGTGTGATTATCTATCTTTTTAAGGCGATAGGCAGCACAAGCGTAATTGAAGCGGTTTACGTGGTGGCAAGTTACACCTACGGACCCTTGCTCGGCTTGTATTTTTACGGACTATATTCAAAACGCCCTGTCCGCGACCGCCTTGTGCCGCTCATCTGCATACTTTCGCCCCTTATCTGCCTTGTAATCAGTCTCAACAGCGAAGCGTGGTTCAACGGCTACAAAATGGGTTATGAACTTTTGCTACTCAACGGCGCAATCACGGCATTGGGATTGTGGATTAGTGGGGTGAAATGTAAACGTAAGGAATAGAATATCGCAAATACAAAAAAACGATAATAGTATTATTATTCTCTGTTTTTTATTATATTTGCCACAAATAATCAAATGCGTTATGTCGAAATATTTAGATCCAAAAGCCGATTTGACATTCAAAAAAATTTTTGGTCAGCACAAAAATTTGGTAATGAGCCTTTTGAATGCCCTTTTGCCGTTGCCCGATGGTATGGAAATCAAAAGTGTGGAATACCTCTCGTCCGAAAACATTCCCGACAATCCTGGTAAGAAGTATTCTATTGTGGATGTTTATTGTACCGACAACTACGACCGAAGGTTCATAGTTGAGATGCAGTCGTATTGGAATACAGAGTTTTTCTCTCGCACGCTGTTCAATGCTGCATCCGTTTATACCAAGCAACTCAAAAAGGGAATGTCGTTCGGGAATCTGCACAACGTGTATGCCTTATGTCTTGTCAACGATGTTAAGGCGTTTGATTATGGAGATGAATATATTCAGGAGTATTATATTTACAACAAAAACCATCCCGACGATGTCCATACAGATCTGTCGATGGTTTTTATCCAACTTCCAAAATATAAGCCCCAAAACCGAGCCGAAAAAAAGATGCACGATTTGTGGCTCAAATTTCTTACTGAAATTGATGAAAACACCACAGACGCATTGCCAGAACTTATAGAGAATCCCGAAACCGCCGAAGCATTGGATATATTAAGAACATCCGCCTTTACCGATGCCGAACTGATAGCCTACAACGAGTATTGGCTTAATGTCAGCACCGAAAAATCCGCGATGGAACACGAACGCGCAGAGGGTCGTGCAGAGGGTCGTGCGGAGGGACGCATTGAGGGTGAAAAAAACAAAGCCGAAGCAATTGCGCGCAAGATGAAAAACCGAGGGGTTGATATAGATACGATTGCAGATTTTACAAATCTTACCGCCAATGAGATTGCTAATCTATAACCCAATATTTGCAAATCTCCTAAAACATCTTTACCTTTGTCGTCGTAAAATATTAAAAAACTAATCATTATGGCACGACCGATTAAAGAAACCCCGATACTCTACGGCGAAGACGCACGTCGCTTTGAAGCCCGTATGAAAGAGAAACGCCGCATTTCACCAGAAGAAAGGGCGCGTATCAAGGCAGACTATGAACTTATTTTAGATATGCTCAAACGTGGTGAGGAACACAAAAAAAAGTTAAAGGAATTGTAATTATGCCTTATGCCTTACTATTAATAATCACCCTCTACTCCGTCCTAATCATCTTTTACACCCTCAAATTCCTCTTCCATAGAGATGCCATTACCCAAAATCCGCAAAACCTCCCCATCAACATTATCACCGCTGCCAAAAACGAGGAGGAGAATATTGATAAATTTTTATCGTGCATATCGTTGCAAAATTACCAAAATAGTGAGTTCATTTTAGTAGACGACCATTCTACGGATAACACTTTTAGCATTGCCTCGGAGTATAAACAACGCTATAATTTTATATTATGCCATAATAACGGCAACGGCAAAAAAGCCGCCCTGCGCACAGCCTTGACTCATTGCAATGCACCTTATATACTGTTTACCGACGCCGATTGTTATAGCAATCCTCTGTGGGCAAGCATTATGGCAGCCTCGGCGCAGCACACCAAGGCTGATATTCTTTTAGCACCTTTGATAATAAAGGCCGACAACCCAAAATCCGTTTTCCAGCGTCTTTGGCAGACAGAATCGCTTGCCATACTCACACTTACCGCGGGAGCTGCCATAGCCGGACATCCCATAATGTGCAACGGCGGTAATATGATGGTTAACACCGCATTCCGCCAAAAAGCCGACGCGCATCTGAAATACAAATATCCATCGGGCGATGATATTTTTTTATTGCAATATGCTATTGCGCAGGGCAAAAAGATAGTTTATGTAAAGCACCCCGATGCAGCGGTATATACCCATAGCCCACAAACAGTTGGCGATTTAATTCGTCAGCGGGCGCGATGGGCGGGCAAAACTGTGGGTTACACCGATACATTGACCATAGCAGTGGCAGCAGTGGTGCTGTTAGCCAATATTGCTATATTGGCGGCGGCGGCGTTGTGGGTGGCTGACGTTATACGGTGGTATATGTTTTTGATTTTGTGGGGTATAAAAACAACCGCCGACGCTTTTGCAGTAATAGCGCCGGCGAATTTGTCAAATATACATATCAAGCTATATGATTTAATTTTGTTGTCGCTGATATATCCAATATATACAGTGGTTTGTGTGGCGCGGGGGGTTATTCCTCGGTCACCTTCTGATTGCTGGCGGCGCGCTGACGGGTGAGCATGCCGAGGTTGTACGAGCTTTGCGAAAGCTTGCGGACAAATTCCTCGCCTATCACACGTGCGCCATAACGCTCGATAAAACGGTTGGTAAGGTCGCGGAACTCGGTCCAAAGTTTGATAAACCCGGCACGCGATTCGTTGTAGGCGTTTTTCTCGTATTCGGTTTTAAACTTGTCGCGGGCCTCGAGCGCGGTGTTGAAAGCCTCCGAAGCCGTTTTCATATCGTCGAGATAGTCGGTTATGCCCATAAGCTTGATTTCGGGTTTGGTAAAACGTTTTTCAAAACCCGCGGCAAGCGACGACGTCAAACCCTGGCGGGCCCTTTGGTTGGTGCACTCGCTGCGCCCTCCGAAATGCTTTATCATATCCATACCGGCTTTGCCGAGGTTTTTTACTTCGGGCTTGCCGTGCATCAGCGATGCAAGGTTTACAGCTGCCACAAAGGTATCGTAATAATCGTTGTTGTTACTTTCTGTTTGTGTAATTTGCGCAGTTATCGACTTGGTGTTGTAGTTGCCGCCGATGGTGAGTTTTACGTAAGCCACTTTGAGGTCGTTAAATACCTCGTTGATGATAGAATCGGTAATAACGAGCAATGGTTCGAGCGAGAGAAGGCTCTCGGCGAAACTAATCAGCTCTTTTTTAGAGACATAACTCTGACTGAATGCAAATATCTTGTCGTCTGCCATATTTAGTTTTTATATTTGGTTGATAATTATATGAGAACAAATGTTAAATGTCGGCTACAAATATAGAATTAAATTTTATACATAAAAAATATTATAGTAATTTTCTTATAAAAAAATTAAAATATTTTACATAATAGTTACCTCGCTGATAGCAATGTGGATTGTTTTTGGCGTTGGAAGGCATCTTTCAAGTGTAAAAAATGGCTGCCAACTTGGTTTGTAAGGTGGTTGTTAGTCCGTTTTGTTATTGTTAAAGCATTGGGTAAGTGGCTTTTAGGTGGGCATACGATGGTTTTTACGTTGGGTAAGTGGCTTTTGATACGGTTGGTTAATCAATATTGTAGTTATTTAGCTGCCAACCATACGGTATGTTGACAGTTTGTTTGATTTGATGGCAGCATTTAAATCAAAAAAATAATCATTTTTGGCATTTGCTACCTGCCGGAGGTTCAAATAATTGGCGATATGCCCACCTTAGGGCAGCTTACCCGATTAGTTAACCGCCGTATGCCCGCCTGTGGGCTGCATACCCGACGTGTCATCCGCCGTATGCCTTGCCGGCTCCCGCAGGCATCCTGTCTCCTTGGTGTCGCTCTGTGTTCTCCGTGCCCTCCGTGGTTAAAAAAAATTTGCAAGTTACCGCGCCAATAATTACCTTTGCGGTTAGAAACAAACCAAAACCGCAAGCAATCATTATGGCAAAGTACCTCAACCCGTACACCGACTTCGGATTCAAGAAACTCTTCGGCACGGAGCTCAACAAAGACCTGCTGATAAGCTTCCTCAACGCGATGTTTGAGAAAAGCAGCGCGATACCCAAGGACGAAATCATCGACATCACATACCTCAACGCCGAGAAACTCGGACGCTCCTCCTCGGAGCGCAAGGCAATATTCGACGTCTACTGCACCACTGCGAATGGAGCCAAGTTCATAGTTGAGATGCAGAACGTCTTCCAGCAGTTCTTTAAAGACAGGAGCGTATACTACTCCTCGTTTCCCATCCGCGAGATGGCAAAACGCGACAGCGCCGACGAGCATTGGAACTACGAACTCAACAAGATATACACCTTCGGCATCCTCAACTTCGTGTTCAAGGACGAGGAGAAGGACGAGACCGGCGAGCTGAAGACAGTCAACGAATTTTCCGACGACGACCTGTTCCACGTGGTTATGCTCACCGACCTCACCACCGGCAAGGTTTTCTACAAGAAACTCGTCTACCTCTACCTTGAGATGCCAAAGTTCAGTAAAACGGAATCCGAACTCGAAACCATGTACGACAAATGGCTCTTTGTCTTGAAGAATCTGTCAAGATTATTAGAGCGCCCCAAAGAGCTGCAGGAGCGAGTTTTTAAAAAACTCTTTGAGCAGGCAGAGATAGCCATGTTCACCGACAAAGAGTATTCCGACTATGAAGAGAGCCTCCACAACCTTTGGGACATCACCAACGCCATGAACGACGCCGAAATGAAAGGCTTTGGCAAAGGCAAGGAAGAGGGAATGTCAGAAGGCAGAGAGCAAGGACGGGCAGAAGGTATAGCCGAAGGCGAGAAAATCGGTATGGAAAAAGGCAGAGCCGAAGGCGCGCGCGCCCAAGCCATAGAATCTGCCCGCAAGATGAAAGCCGACGGAATGTCTTCTGATATAATAGCAAAATACACCCACCTTCCAATATCCGAAATCGAGGCATTATAAATTATGAATTGTGAATTATGAATTATTTATTATCTTTGCCCCGTAAATTATATTAGGCTAATAATGCAGTTTAAAGACATACCGGGACATACCGACGTAAAGCAGCGTCTTATCAATACCGTAAACGACAACCGTATCAGCCACGCCCAGCTGTTTCTGGGACCCGAGGGCTGCGGCAAACTGTCGCTCGCCATCGCATACGCACAGTATATCAACTGCACAGGTCGCAAACCCGGCGACACCGACAGTTGCGGCACTTGTCCCCATTGCGTTAAGTATCAGAAACTCGTCCATCCCGACCTCCATTTTGTCTACCCTGTGGTGTCGGGCAAGGGCTCTACAAAACCTGTGAGCGACGATTTTCTTACCGATTGGCGCAAGTTTGTGTTGCAAAGAAATTATCATAGGTTGGACGATTGGTACGATTTTATTGGTTCCGACAATTCGCAGGGAGCTATCTTTGCCCAAGAGAGTCAGGAGATTATACGCAAACTCGGCTTAAAAACTTTTGAGGCAGAATACAAGGTAATGATAATCTGGATGGCAGAAAAACTCAACGAAACCGCCGCCAACAAACTCCTGAAAATGATAGAGGAGCCGCCTGCCAAAACGCTTTTTATCCTTGTGGCAGAAAACGAGGAGATGATACTCACCACCATCCGCAGCCGTGTGCAGTTGGTAAAAATCGACCGTCCTACAAATCAGGATATTGTGGCGTCGTTGCAGCATGAATTTCCCGATGCCGACCCACAGACGCTCCAAAACAGCGCGATGCTTGCCGACGGCAACTATCTCGAAGCCTGCGCCGCTCTCCGCCAGTTTAAGTCGGGAACTGTGGAAACGCCTTATTTCGAACTGTTTACCTCACTTATGCGTCAGGCTTTTTCTGCCAAATACGATGCCATTATCAAACTTAGCGACAACCTTGCAAAACTCGGTCGCGAAAAACAGAAAAAGTTTTTCGACTACTGCAACCGTATGCTGCGCGAGTGTTTTATGCTCAGCAGCGTGTCGGAGAGCCTTGTAAACCTCACTCCTGGCGAATTAGATTTTGCACGCAAGTTTTCGCCTTTTATACATAGGGGTAACGTGGGCGCATTGTCGGAGCAGTTTGGCGAGGCGTGCCGCAATATCGAGCGCAATGCTTACGGCAAACTTGTGTTTACCGACCTTGCCCTCAAAATTTCACCATTATTAAAGATAAAACGAATTTAAAACACATATATATTGCTATTTAGCATCAACAAAATGGAAGAATACGACGATTATAAAAACATACAGCGAGGTTGCGACGGAATAGAGTACAACTGCCTTGATTGCGGCTCTGATTGCTGCGGCAAGTGCTTGAATACCAATAGTTGCAACAAATTAGACGTTCGCGATTGGTTAGACGAAATTCCACCGTCGATGAATACCGATTGCGATATTTGCGAAATACGTTTTAAAAACACTCGCAAGGGATTTTACCGAAATGTAAATAATCTTGAACTCGAAGTGGGTGATATTGTGGCTGTTGAGGCATCTCCGGGACACGATATCGGTGTGGTTTCGGTAAAAGGTCCGCTTGTGAAATTGCAGATGAAACGTGCCCGAATCCGCCCTGACACCGAGTTTAAAAAAATTTACCGCAAGGCAAAGCAATCTGACATTGAAAAGTGGAAACAGGTGGTGGCAAAAGAGGATCAAGTGATGCTCAAATCGCGTCAAATTGCCGAAAGCCTCCGTTTGGATATGAAAATCGGCGATGTGGAGTTTCAGGGCGACGGCTCTAAGGCAATATTCTATTATATTGCAGATGAGCGAGTT
>JAFYFR010000110.1 GCA_017543645.1 Bacteroidales bacterium | reverse complement strand
TGGCATTGTAGAAAATATGGCTTGGTTTACGCCCGCCGAACTGCCTAATAATAAGTACTATATATTTGGCAAAGAGGGCAACAAGGCTGTTTCTGAAAAATACGGTATCGACATTATAGCCCAAGTGCCTCTTGTTCAGAGCATTTGCGAAAGCGGCGACAACGGCAAGCCCGCAGTTTTGCAAAACGGCTCGTTGTAAGCTGAATATTTCGAAGCATTGGCAGCCAACGTAATCAGCAAGTGCGCAAAGGATATTTAAGCAGTTTAACATTTTCGGCGTAATCTTTTGCGCCGAAAATATAGCTGCCAGCCACCATAACATCTACGCCGGCATTTATCAAGTTAGCCGCATTATGACTTTCTACACCGCCGTCTACCTCAATAAGAGCATTGCTGTTACGCCTGAGGATAAGGTCTTTACATCGCATAATTTTGGAATACGAGTTTTCGATAAACTTTTGTCCGCCAAACCCCGGATTAACGGTCATAATCAGCACCATATCCACATCTTGGATAATTTCTTCGAGCATCGAAACTGGTGTTGACGGATTGAGTGCCACACCAGCCTTCACTCCGGCGTTTTTGATTTGCCAGATAGCGCGGTGAAGGTGTGTAACAGCCTCATAATGAATGGTAAGTATGTCGGCACCCGCATTAATAAACTCCTGAATGTAGTTTTGTGGGTTAACAATCATAAGATGCACATCCAAAGGAAGTTGCGCATGTTTTTTGGTAGCCTTTACAATCGGAAATCCAAATGACATGTTAGGAACGAAAACTCCGTCCATAATATCCACATGAATCCAATCGGCTCCGCTGCGGTTAATAAGTTCAATCTCTTTCTGAATATTTGCATGGTCGGCGGCGAGTATCGACGGCGACACTAATATTTTGTTTGTGTTCATTACGAAAAAAATTTTTCTGCAAATTTAAAAACAAATTGTTTCAAGATAAATTCCTTTTTATAAAATCTATTTATTAATTTTACCAATCGTTAAAAAAGTTAAAACACCTATCAAAAAACTACAAACCATGCACATCGCAATAGCAGGAAACATAGGCTCGGGCAAGACAACACTTGCCAACCTTTTAGCACGGCACTACAACTGGGAGGCGCATTTCGAAGATGCCGAAACCAATCCGTACCTCAACAATTTTTACGAGGATATGGAGCGTTGGGCGTTCAACCTCCAGATTTACTTTATGCAGAGCCGCCTCGGCGAAATCATCGACATCAGAAAATCGGGACGCAACGTTATCCAAGACCGCACCATATACGAAGACGCATACGTTTTTGCCGAAAACCTTCACGATATGCGCCTGCTCGACACACGCGACTTCAACAACTATTTAGGAATGTTTGAAAAAATGAGCTCGCTTATCAGTCCGCCCGACCTGCTCATATATCTCAAGGCCAACGTTTCCACACTCATCCAGCAGATTAGAAAACGCGGCAGAGTATACGAGCAAAGCATTAGTCCTGAGTACCTTACACGCCTCAACGAAAAATACGAAAAATGGACTTCGTCGTATCATCTCGGAAAAATTCTAACCGTTGACATCGACAATCTGAATTTTCCTAACAATCCCGACGACCTCAACAAGCTAATTAAACTTATCGACAAAACTCTGCAAATCAAAAAATAGAACTTAATATTTTTTTTAATATCTTTGCCACGGATTTTTAACCAAATAATATATACAAGTATGACTTTTACAGAAAACTCTTGGAAAATATTTGAACAGTCGATTAACGATTACCATAAAAACGACAATGTTGACACTCCTATCAACAATCCATTTGAAATCAAGACAATAGAGTATTACCTCTACCTTAAAAACTGGATCGACACTGTTCAATGGCATTTAGAAGACATTATCCGCAATCCCGAAATCGACCCCGTGGAAGCTCTCAAAATCAAACGCCGCATCGACAAGAGCAATCAGGACAGAACTGATTTAGTGGAACTTATCGACAGTTATTTTCTTGATAAATATAAAGGTGTAAAAATAGCCGACAACGCTGTAATCAACACAGAATCACCCGCATGGGCGGTTGACCGTTTCAGCATTTTGGCTCTAAAAATTTATCATATGCAGGAGCAGGTTTTGCGTTCCGACGTTTCTGCCGAACACAAAGCGCAATGCCAAAACAAGCTTAACGTCCTTTTGGAACAGAAAAAAGACCTCGGCACCGCTATCGACCAGCTTTTAAACGATATTTCGGAGGGTAAGAAGTACATGAAAGTTTACAAACAGATGAAGATGTACAACGACCCCAACCTCAATCCCGTACTCTACGGCGCAAAATAATGAAAATCAAAAGGTTACTAATAACACGTTTTTCGGCTATGGGCGACGTGGCTATGTGCGTGCCTGTGGTGTGGTCGTTGGCTAACAAATTCAAAGACTTGGAAATTGTTTTCCTAAGCCGTAAGAATTTCGCGCCAATGTTTGCGCAATTGCCCGAAAACGTGAAATTTATAGGTATTGATTTAAAAAACGACTACAAGGGGCTCGCTGGCTTGAACCGTCTTTTCCGCAAAATCAAGGAAATGAAGGTGGATGCCTTTGCTGACTTACACAACGTATTAAGAACCAAATATTTACGTTTTAGAACTTTTTTAGCCGGAATCAAAAACCAAGTAATCGACAAAGGGCGGCTTGAGAAAAAACGGCTTACCCACAAAGGCGCAGTCAACAGTAATCAATTGAAAACCACCATCTCACGATATCAGGAAGTTTTTTCAAAACTCGGATTCCAGTTTGATTTGGATTTCAAATCGGTTTTCCAAGGCAAGGACGTTTCCATTCCGGCAGAGGTGTCGGCTGTAACCGGCGAAAAAAACTCGCAATGGATTGGCATCGCGCCGTTTGCTGCCCACAAAGGAAAGATTCTTCCGCTCAAGACCATGGAAAACGTGGTGAAATCTCTGACAGAAAAAGGGTTAAAGGTTTTTCTCTTTGGCGCAGGAAGCAATGAAACCGCAGTTTTGGAAGGCTGGCACAACTCTTATCAAGGTGCCATCAGCGTGGCAGGCAAGCTCGGAGGACTTGCCAACGAGCTGATATTGATTTCGCACCTCGACTGCATGGTGTCGATGGACAGCGCGAATATGCACCTCGCCTCGCTCGTTGGCACAAGGACGGTTTCGGTCTGGGGCGCAACACATCCGGCGGCGGGATTTTTCGGATTCAACCAGCAGGAGGACGACGCTGTACAGCTTCCCCTACCCTGCCGTCCATGCTCTATATATGGCAACAAAGAGTGCAAACTCAGCAGCAAATATCAATGCCTCAACGATATAACAGCCGAAATGGTGGTAGAAAAAATTCTCAAACAATAATAAAATGCGAATCCCTGCCTTTGCAAAATTGCCAATTGTACAGTATGCGGTCAACTTTTTGCTCGCGTTAGTATTATTAATGGTGTGCAGAATAGTGTTTGTGGCTGCTAATCAGGACTTTTTTGGCGAAATTGACTTTTCGCACTATATCACGCTTTTCGGTGGCGGAATCAAATACGACATCGCGGCTATTTTTTACCTCACGGCGGTAAGCTTGGTGATGATGATGATGCCCTTCAGGTTTGCTTTCAACCACTTATACCAAAATATTGCCAAATGGCTGTTCGTTATCCCAGTATCTTTGGGCATTTTTGCCAACATTTTCGACGCGGCATTTTTCCGTTTCAACGGACGGAGGACTAACTTCTCGTTTTTCAAGGAGTTTTCAAACGAGACCAATTTAGTGGGGATATTTTTAAAAGGTGTTGTGGACTACTGGTATCTCACTATTGCTGCGGCGGTGCTGATTTTTATTCTGATAAAATTTTACTACAAGCCAAAATACAATGGATGTTACAGCAAAACAAGATTTTACACTCTCAAAGTGCTTCCGCTTACGTTGGTTGCGATATACCTGTTTTTGGCAGGAGTAAGAGGCAGCATCTTTGTTGACAACGACCACCGCCCAATGAACATGAACAACGCCAACGAGTATATCCGCAAGAGCAACGAATCGGCTGTGGTGCTAAATTCGCCATATTGTATTCTCCGCACCATGGGCGACATCGCGCTCACCGATCCCGGATATTTTTCGCCCGACGAACTTATAAATATTTATACGCCGCTCCACACTCCCAAACCCGAAGGAGAGTTCAAAAACATCAACGTGGTAATCCTGATTTTAGAGAGTTTCGGACAGGAGTATTCAGGTTTTTTAAACGGCGGAACAGGATATACGCCATTTTTAGATTCACTTTATAATCAAGGACTTACTTTCAAAAATTCTTTTGCCACTGGGCGAAAGTCTATCGACGCAATGCCAAGCATACTCGCAGGCATCCCCTACCTCACCGACCACTTTTTTATGGGAATGTATTCAAACAACAAGGTAAACAGCATTGCATCGCTCTTAAAACCAAAAGGTTATTATTCAGCTTTTTACCACGGAGCACCAAACGGAAGCATGGGTTTTTTGAATTTTTCGCGGCTCGCCGGTTTTCAAGACTACTACGGCATGACAGAATACTGCGCCGACACCACATTCCACGCCATGGACGATTTCGACGGACACTGGGCTATCTGGGACGAGGAGTTTCTGCAATATTATGCCAAAAGCATGGGCGAAATTCCGCAACCGTTTGTAACAGCCTGTTTTACCGCCACATCGCACAATCCGTTCCGTATTCCCGATAAATACAAGGAGCGTTTTCCCGAAGGTCCACATCCAATAACCAAGTGCATAGAGTATACCGACAATGCTATCAGACTGTTTTTCAATAAGATGAAAGAGTATCCTTGGTTCAACAACACGCTGTTTGTAATCACCGCCGACCATACCAACCAGCCGTTGAGCAACGAATACACCACAGATCGAAATGTGTTCCGTGTTCCTATACTTTTTTATCACAAAGACGGCATCAAGCAGATTTCCGAAAAACTGTTCTGCCAAACCGACATCACGCCAACTATTTTAGACTACCTCAATTTCGACAAACCATACATCTCGTTCGGCAATTCGTATTTTAACACCACCGACACAGCAGGTTATGTGGTAAATTTCAGCGAACCGCTCTATCAGATTTCTCAAGGGAAGTTTTTTCTTCAGTTCGACGGCACAAACGAGACTGGATTTTTCATCCCAGACGAAGACGTTTTTCTAACTAACAATCTCATAGAACGTTACCCCGAACAGGAACAGCAGATGCTCAACCTTCTGAAAGCCGAAATCCAGCAATACCACGTGCGTATGATAGCCAACGATTTAACAGTTGAATAATGTCGCAAAAAATAACGCCGCAGTTTGCTTTTTTCACCCACATTTCTTACCTTTGCGTTTGTATTAATTAAAGAATATTTTAAATGCTGGATTTTAACAAACAGGGCGGACTGATTCCCGCCATCATACAAGATTATCAGACACTTCAGGTGCTGATGCTCGGCTACATGAACGAGGAGAGTTTCAAAATTACACAGGAAACCAAAAAGGTAACATTCTGGTCGCGCAGCCGCAACTGCCTTTGGACCAAGGGCGAGACTTCGGGCAACTTTCTCCACGTAAAGGAGATTTTCACCGACTGCGACAACGACACAATCCTTATAAAGGCAAAAGCCGACGGCCCAACTTGCCACAAAGGTACCACTTCGTGTTTCGATTTTGAGGAGAGCAACATCGGTTTTCTCTCTTATTTACAGAAATTTATCGACAAGCGCAACGCCGATCGTCCCGCCGGTAGCTACACCACCAAACTTTTCCGCGAGGGTGTCAACAAGATTGCAAAAAAAGTGGGCGAAGAGGCTGTGGAACTCGTAATCGAATCAAAAGACAACAACGACTCGCTTTTCCTAAACGAAGCCGCCGACCTTCTCTACCATACCATTGTACTGCTCAGCGCAAAAGGTAAAAAAATAGAAGACGTGGTTGGCGTTCTGAAAGGCAGGCACAGCGAATAATTAGTAATTCATAATTCATAATTAAATAAATGCGGACATTACTCACCTGTATATTGTCAATGCTTTGGAGCGTGGCGGTTTTTGCCGACGGCGGTATGTGGCTTCCCATACTTGCCGAACAGCGCATTGCCGATATGCAACAAAAAGGCTTCAAACTCACCGCTGAGGACATTTACAGCGTAAACAAGGCGTGTATGAAAGATGCCGTTATGATTTTTGGAGGTGGATGTACCGCAGAATTAGTTTCTAATCAAGGACTTATACTTACCAACCACCATTGCGGACGCAGCTACATTCAAAAACACAGCTCGCTCAACAACGACATCCTTACCGACGGTTTCTGGGCAAAGGACAAAAACGGCGAACTTATATGCAACGGTCTAACGGTCAACATTCTAAGCTATATGGAAGACGTTACCGCCCGTTACAATAACGCCGCCGACAACGACAGCGTAACCAAGGTGATAATTAAGGAGGCTAAGCAGAAAAACGGCGCGTATTTTAATTGCGAAGTGGAGTCATTCTATGCAGGAAACCAGTATTATCTATTCGTCTACAAAACATTTAAGGATATACGTCTGGTAGGGTGTCCTCCGTCGGCAGTGGGCAACTTTGGCGGCGACACCGACAACTGGATGTTTCCGCGCCACTCGGGCGACTTCTCGATGTTCAGGATTTATGCCGACAAAGACAACAATCCCGCCGAAATATCCTCCGACAATGTGCCGTACAAGCCAAAAAAGTATTTCAAGATTTCGCTCAACGGTGTAAACGAAGGCGATTTCACAATGGTGTTCGGATTTCCGGGCAGCACCGAGGAGTACAAGTCGGCGGCAGGTGTGGCTTACAGTGCCAACATCGAACTTCCTGCCCGCGTAATGATTCGCGCACAAAAGATGGACATCATGCAAGAGGCTATAAACCAGAGCCGTGCCGTTAGACTAATGTACACCACGCGCCTTGCCTCGGTAGAAAACGCCAAAAAGAAATGGGAAGGCGAAATTCTCGGACTAAAACAATTCAACGCAGTAGAAAAAAAGCGCGAGTTTGAACAAAAATTCGTAACGGCAATACAGCAGAAAAACAATCAATATGCCGCTCTGCCACAGCAATTTAACAATCTTTACAACACGTCAAAAACGTATCTCAGAGCCGATGCTTATTTTACCGAAGCCATTTACACATTGCCGTTTTTTGATTTGGGCACTTTGTTGAAAAAATTATCGTCAGCACCTACACGTCAGGAGGTTGACAACATCTGCCAAAAGATTTTAAACAACCTTGTCTCTCGCGACAGCGCACTCGAACGCAAGATGTTTTGCCGAATGGTGCAGACCTACGCCGATAGTTGCAGTAACTTTCTGCCCGAAAATTTCAAACAGACATATTTTAACGAGTGCAAAGGTTCGGCGCAAATCTTTACCAACCATTATTACAATCATTCGCTCATTACCGACACTACCAAACTGAAAGATTTTTGCAAAAAATTGGGCGAACAAATAACCAAAAACAGCAGCAATCAAAAAGCTCTGTCTCCATTTTACAAAACATTGGAAAACGACCCTGCTATAACTTTTGTGGATGGCTTTATTAATATGTACATCACAAAAATAATGAAGCACATAGATTCGTTCGACTTTGAGATTAACCAACTCAACCGCCAATACCAAAGGGCTTTGCTCAATTATATGCCCGAAAGCATACCGTTTCCCGACGCAAATTTCACCCTGCGCTTCACCTACGGCAAAAACGAGCGTATGTCGCCTCGCGATGGCATTGAGTACAAGCCATTTACAACATTAGACGGAGTTATTGCCAAAGACAATCCCGACATCTACGACTACCACGTACCCGAAAAGCTGAAAGAGCTCCACCGCAACAAAGACTACGGTCAATACGCCGACAAGGACGGTACTATACACGTATGCTTCATAGCCTCGAACCACACCACGGGCGGCAATTCAGGAAGCCCCGTTGTCAACGCCGACGGCAACCTCATCGGCATCAACTTCGACCGCAACTGGGAAGGCACTATGAGCGACATCTACTACAGCCGCGATCTCTGCCGCAACATCTCGGTAGACATCCGCTACGTGCTGTTCCTCATCGACAAGGTGGGCGGAGCAAAACACATCATCAACGAACTCGACATTGTTAAAAACTAAACACACCAAGCTATGAAAACAGCCACCATCACATTTATCTCAGCGGTTATCATTGTTCTGACATCATGCGCAGTGAAAAACGCCGACGAAACCGGAATGTTTTTCTACAAAATGCTAATCAACAACGACATAGAAACTGCAGTTTCGCTCATTGACCAAGAATCGCTCAAGCACACTCCGTTAGAGGTGTGGAAAGAAGGCCTTGTTCAAAAGCAAAAACGTATGGGCGCGCTACTGAGCTATCAGCGCACAAAGTATTACACCGACACCATCGACAACACCACCCGCGTATCCATCTGCTACGAAGTAAAATACAGCGAAGGTCTTATGAACGAGCAGCTCCAGTTTATCTGCCGGGACGGAAAATACTACATAACATTTTACGAATTTACAGAAGCAACAGAATAATGGCTGAATCCAACTACAACATGGTGTTAGGCAAGTTAGCCTCAATGTGTTCGCTATCCGAAAAATGCGAATCAGACGCTTTGGAATACCTCGCAGGCAAAGGTCTCACGCCCGACGAGTGCCGAAAAGGATTGGATTACCTCGTGAAAAACAAATATATCGACAACCAAAGGTTTGCCAACGCCTTTGCCAACGACAAGGTGAAATTCGGCAAATGGGGAGTTATCAAAATACGTGCGGCGCTATCTGCCAAAAAGATTGATTCCGGCATAATCGACAACGCACTGAGAAACATCCCCGACAACTTGCAAAAAAATGTAATCGCCACCGAAACCGCCAAAAAAGCAAAAACTATCAAAGACCTTTCCACGCCGCAGGCAAAAGCCAAACTGATAAGGTTCTGCGCAAGCAGAGGCTATCCAAACAATATTTCGTTAAGCGTTATAGACCAAATAATAAACAACTCAACCTGCAATTAAACAATAACAAAATATGGCACCACTCCGCGAACTCATATTAGCCGTAGACGACAACCAGGTAAATATCAAGATGTTGTACGAAATGCTCAACCACGACTACAACTTCATTTCGGCCAACGACGGCAGCACAGCCATCGAAAAAGCTACAGCGCACCATCCCGACATGATACTGCTCGATGTAATGATGCCCGGCAAAAACGGCTTTGAAACCTGCCGCGAGCTCAAGTCAAAACCCGAAACAGCCAACATTCCGATTATCTTCCTCACGGCGCGGTCCGACAATGAGAGCGTAATTGAAGGTCTGCAGGCTGGCGCGGTCGATTACGTGTGCAAGCCCTTCCGCAGAGAGGAACTCGAATGTCGTATCCGCAACCACATCAGCTTGGTAAAGTCGCAAAAAGACCTCTCACACGAGCTGTTCCGCCGAAACCTCGCCCAAAAACAGCTTTCGGAAAAGACTAAACTCCTGTCGCTCGTTACCGACAACATCAACGACGCGGTGCTGGTATGCAAACCCGACGGATTGATAATACTTGCATCGGCATCGTGCCGCAGGACTTTCGGCATCGACAGTGTCGACATGATTGGCAAACATATATGGCAGATAGCCATGCTCGACAGCGAAAACGAAACCATCAAGCAGACTTTCGCCAAAGTACTATCGGGAGAAACCACAAACGCGAGATTCATCTTCCACAACACCAACCATCTATCGTTCATCGTTATCGAATGGCACGCGGCAGTAGTCCACGACGAACCCACTGGCACAACATTGGTGGTAATCGATGCCAACGACATCACCATGAAGGCAAAATCGGTTTCACGGCTGAAGAAAAATATCCGTCTTCAGAACTCCCTGCGCATGATTACTGCCGAACTTTCGCACATCACAAAAATCCGCCACAGCATGGCGTACCTTGTGGAGTCGCTGATGAAAATAATCCAGACCGACGAGCTTATCCTGCTCTTAGGCCGCGCCGATGCCAAAACCGAATACTACTACATCAACTGCCACATCTCGCACTGCAAGATTGGCATAATTCCAGACTCCAAAAACGACTATACTAACTTAATCACGATGATGAAAAACTCGTCCGACGAACTTATCAGCAGCATCCAGGCTTCTTACATACCGTCGGAGATTGTCAAGCGCAACCACCGTTTCATCATCTACCCTATCAAAAACGAGTCGCAGCTTGTGGGCGCGATCTACATAGGCAAAAACGATAAGACCTCCATCCAGCCCGACATCATCTACACCATAGTCACCATCGCGGGGCTCATCAAAAACATCATCAACAAAAACAGCTTTGAGCAACGCATCCGCAGCCGGGAACAGGAACTGAGACAGCTGTTCAACAGCAGTGCCAACGCCATCGTCATCATCAACAGCCAGCTCAAAATAGAGAGGCACAACAACCGTTTCACCGAAATGTTCGACCTCAAGCAGGGCTATTATTCTCAGCACTCCATCAAAGACCTGCTCACTGACGACATTTTCACAAACATCGAACAGCTCCTCTCCCGCACCACCGACAGCAACAAATACGAGGTGATTGAAATACCTTACACCAACGAAAAACACGAAAAATTCTTTTACGAGGCAACCTGCTCACAGATACAAATCAGCAACGCGGTATCAGTCTGGATGCTAATAATCACCGACATAACCAAGCTAAAAGACATCGACCGCGCCATTTTCTCCACCATCACCTCCACCGAGGAACACGAGCGCACACGCCTCGCACGCGAACTCCACGACGGCATCGGGGCTTTGCTCTCAAGCATCAACATATACATCAACCTGATACTTTCGGGCGAAATGCAGAAAGACGAGATGCTCAACACCCTCGCCCTAACAAAAGGCCTCATCGACGAAGCCATACAAAGCACCAAGGAGGTGGCTAACAACCTCCACCCGGTGATACTAACGAGGTTCGGACTTGTAGAAACTATCAAATCGTTTATCGAAAAAATAGACACCGCCGGAATCGTAAAAATCAAATTCAACTATTCCGACTTCCAAAAACTCGATAACAAAAACCTCGAGCTCACTATTTACCGCATAATCCACGAACTTATCAACAACACTCTGAAATACGCCAAAGCGTCCGACATAGCCATCGAGCTTAAGACACTGCCTACAACTATCCAGCTCGACTATGCCGACAACGGAATCGGCATGGACTTGGACTCTATGAACCTGAAAAAATCCGGCATGGGTCTGTCCAACATCGAAGGAAGAATAAAAGCTCTCAACGGAATTTGCAATTTTCACACAAAACCGCAAAAAGGTTTTCGCGTTTTCATAGAAATTCCGTATATTGCAACAAAAAATAATATCACAAATAATAGCGACAATGGACAAAATTAAAATCATTCTTGTTGACGACAAAGTCGTATACAGAAATGCGATTAAGACACTTCTGCAAAAGCTCGGCGACATCGACATCATAGCCGAAGTTTCCAACGGCGCGGAATTTCTGAGGCTTCTGCAGTTCTGCAAGCCAGACTTGGTGTTTATCGACATCGAAATGCCCGAAATGAACGGCATCGAAGCCACAAAGGCCGCCCTCAAAATCAATCCATCAATAGTGATCATAGGATTGTCGATGTACGACAACAAAAAATATGTCAACGACCTTATCGAAGCGGGGGCAAGAGGATACCTGCTCAAACTCAGCGACAACGCGCACATTTTCAGGCAAATTCTCAAGAACCCGAGAGCGCAGTTTTTCTACTCGAAAGACATCGCGCCCGAAAAAGACTCTGAAGCGAGCGCACAAAAAACTATCCTCATCGCCGACGACTTTGAAAACACACGCTTCGTTATTGAGTTCACGCTCAAACAGGCAGGCTACGAGGTGCTCAAGGCCACCGACGGCGAAAACGCGCTCAACTATTTCGACGGCAGAAAAATCGACCTCCTGGTTACCGACCTCAATATGCCCAAGAGAAACGGACTTGAACTCGCCGAAGCCGTAAAACAGCTGCCAGAGTACAAAAACATCCCGATTCTCCTGCTCACAACAGAAATCAACGAGGAGAAAAAACAGCTGGCAAAGCAGTTGGGAATCACCGGTTGGATTCAGAAACCATTTGTAATCGACAAATTCCTTAACCAAATAAAAAAAGCAGTAGGATAATCCACGTATCAATACCGCAAAGCCATGCTCGAACAATTTAAACAAAAATATCTCGAAGAGGTTAACGACCTGCTCAACAAGATGGAGAGTGTTCTTCTCGAATTAGAACACAATCCTGACGACAGGGATGGTGTAAACAGCATTTTCAGAGTAATGCACACCATCAAAGGCACTTGCGGTATGTACGATTTCAAAGAGGTTGAGGGGCTGACTCACGAAATCGAAAACGTCTACGGCGTATTGCGCGACAACAGCCTGTCAGTATCCAAAAACCTGATAAACACCACATTAGACGGCGTAGACATAATCCGTCTGATGCTAAACCAACCCGACGGCGACTTCAAAAGCACAGTACAGCAATACATCGCACGGCTCTCTCAAACCAGCGGAGTAAAGCCCAAAAATCAGGACATCAAGGTTGAGGAGAAACCAGAAGAGCAGCCATTAGGCGCGGCAACTTACTTTGTACATTTTGCCCCGGATGCAGACATCACAAGCCGGGGGGTCAACCTATCAAGGATTATCGAAGATTTGGAACATATTCCGGGAGTGGTAATTATTCCACATTCATATCCCGAGGGCGATTATTCCAACAAGTTCTACATGTACTGGGAGGCGGTTTTTGCCACCGACAGCCCTGTGTCCGACATTGAGGACATATTCATGTTCGTTGCCGACGAGGTAAAAATCACCCGAATCTCCCCCACTGATCTCCTTAAGGATTCCGATTTTGTTAAAAAGCTCCAAACCTATCAGGAATCTGGCGAAGACATTAATATAGAACAACTTACCAACTCGCCAAGCAAAACATCCAAAACAGAAGAGGCTCCTCCTGCACCAGCCGCTACCGCCATTCCGCAGCCGCTTGTATCAGACGAGAACCTCACCAAAGAGGAGAAAATCATTGGCAAAAACATCGAAGCTCTCGACTCAAAAACCACAAGCATCAAAGTTGACGCCGACAAGCTCGACGAACTCATGAACCTTGTAAGCGAACTGGTAGTAACAAAAGCCGAAATTTTATCCATTGCCGACAAATACAATCTGCCCGAGCTTGACTCCCTCAGCGAAAAGATCGACAAGCTATCCAACAAATTCAAAGACAACGCCTTATCGATACGACTTGTACCTATCGGAAGCATGATGCTAAGGTTCGAGCGTCTTATCCGCGACCTCTCCAAGGAACTCGGCAAAGAAATCGACTTTATCACCGAAGGCACCGACACCGAATTGGACAAGACCATCATCGACAACCTCGCCGTTCCGCTGATGCACATTATCCGCAACAGCATCGACCACGGTATCGAACCCGTAGAACGCCGCCGGCAGCTCAAAAAGCCCGACCACGGCGTAATCAAATTTACTGCATTCTACTCCGGCGCAAACGTTTTTATACAGGTTCAGGACGACGGCGCAGGCATGAATCCCGACCTCCTAAGAGCCAAAGCCATCGAAAAGGGCTTTCTGCAGCATGGTCAGGAGATTACCAACAAACAGCTCTACGACCTCGTGTTCCGTCCGGGATTTTCCACCGCGCAGACCATCACAGGAATTTCGGGACGCGGAGTGGGCATGGACGTGGTAAAACAGAACATTCTCAAGCTCCGAGGCGAAATCGAAATCGACAGCGAGATAAACCTCGGCACCATCACCACCATAAAACTGCCCCTCACACTTCTTATTATAGATTCGCTGCTGGTGTCGCTCGACGAAATACTGCTGCTCATACCTCTGTATCTTGTAGATAGTTGCATCCAAATCAACATCAATCAGATCAACACAGAAAACAACCATTATGCCTACAACGGCGACCCTCTGCCGGTGGTAAATCTGAGGACGATACTCGACACTGGCGGTCAGCAACCCGACATCACCGACCTCGTGATTATTAAATACAAAGATTCGCGCATCTGTTTCACAGTAGACAAGGTGGTGGGCGAACATCAGGCTGTGCTTAAGTCTCTCGGACGGTATTTCACCAACCAAGAATACATCTCAGGAGCAAGCATCCTCGGCGACGGACGTATCGCGCTCGTGCTCGACCCCAACAAGCTCATCAGATTTGTAGAAAAACAAAAACAACAACTGAAAAATTATGGGAAACAAAACTGAAAATAACTCATACCTAATGTTCGAGTTCAACAACGAACTCTACGCCGTAAAGGTGTCAAAAGTGGTGGAAGTTCTGGAAAAACAGCGCATCACCAAAATTCCCAAAGCACCTAAATCCATCAAAGGCGTGATAAGTTTCCGTGGCGAAATCATTCCCGTGTTTGACGCCCGTGTGATTGCCGAACTGCCAACCACACCTCTCGACGACTTTGTGATAATTGTACTTACCGTTTACAACGAGCACTACAACGAGAATCTCACAGTAGGAACAATCGCCAACAAAGTAAAAAACGTTATCGAGATAAAGCCTCTCGACATCAACCCTGCGTCCGACTTCAACTCCAAAATCAACCCCGATTTTATCATCGGAATATATAAATTTGACGGTCAGTTGATTACCATACTCAACACCGACTTATTATTTGACTTATCCAACAACATCAACCACGACAATCAATTCCTTATACAATGAAAAAGATTATCAAGATATTACGAAGAGTTTTCTCCGGCAGCAAAATTGGCTTGCTAATCCAGATTTTGTTCATCAGCATGGCGATTATCATGACCGCCGCATTCATGACCGTATCGGTTATCTACACCAGAACGCTCATGATAGATGCCGGAATAAAAAACATGAACGAGTTTTCTGCTCGTTGCGCCGAAGATATTACCTACCAATTAGAAAAATATCTGAGGATGACCACATCGCTCACTCGCACTGTTGCCATGTCGCAAGCCGACTCTCTCGACAACCGGCTCTCGAGACAGGACGTATCTACTCTCTTGTACTCGCTTTTCAACAGCACCGACGCGCTGATTGCAAGTTTCAAATGGGAACACGACGCTTTCGACGGCCGCGACGACTATTACAAAAACGACCCTCAATACGCCGCTTTCAACGGCGAGTTCAACCTCTATTTCACCAAGGAGAAGGGTAAAATCAACATCAAACAAAACTCGAAACTCAATCCCGAGCTTTACAACAGCATTAGGCAAAATCCTGTGCCACAAATTCTTCCGGCAAGTTTTGTTACTGTAGGCGGGCAGCGTATCCTCACCATCGCCGTGGCAGTGCCATTCTACAAAGCCCCGAACGATTTTGCAGGGGCATTGGTAATGTATTATCCGGTAAACCATCTCAACAAATTAGCCGCAAAATACAAGGAGCAATCCACAGTGGAGATGAACGAGGTGATTTTCGACAACAATTTTACAATCATCGCCGACTGCCAGGACACCCTCAATAACGGCAAAACACTCGGAGAGATATACGGTCAGGCTGCTGAGCGCAGAGAAGTGTTCAACAAACCTGTCACGCAAATTGTCGACGACTTGGAAATTTCGCACCATGCCAACGTGATTACCCGCGGCGGCGGCGACACTAAGTTAGTGGTATTGATCAGCACTTTTAGAAGCAATTTTACAAAAGGCATCAACAAACAGCTTCAAACTTTTGCGATAGTGGCTTTTATCCTGCTAATTATCGCTCTCGTAACAGCCACCGTAATAGGCAACAGAATCGGAAACCCAATAGCACAGATGTTCGAAGGCTGCCGTCAGATGGCTTCGGGCAATATCAACGTTAGCTTCAAGACCAACAAGACCAAGGGCGGCACCGAAATCAACCAGCTGTTTACGGCATTCGACGAGATGTCCAAAAACCTGCGGCGCATTGTGGAAGACGTCAAGCAGTCGGCTCAAAATGTCAACAGCGCGGGCAAGGAGCTATCAAAATCTGCCGCGCTAATGGCCACGGGTGCAAACCAACAAGCACTGGCATCGGAACAGGTGTACACTGCCATGGAGGAGATGACCGCATCTATCCAGAAAAACTCCGTAAACGCACGCGAAACCGAAACCATCGCCAACAAAGTGGTGCAGAGCGTACAGATAGCCAACAAGTCGGTAGGCACAACAGCCGAATCGATGCGAAACATCACAGACAAAATCGGCATTATCAATGAGATTGCCGGACGTACCGACCTGCTTGCCGTCAACGCAGCCATCGAGGCGGCGCGTGTGGGCGAAATGGGCAAAGGCTTCGCTGTGGTGGCTGCCGAAATCCGCAAACTCGCCGAAAAAAGCCAGTCTGCCGCCAAAGAAATCGACACTCTCACTGCCAACGGCGTTAAACAAGCTGAAAACTCCGGACGCCTGCTCGAGATGCTCGTCCCCGAAATCAACAAGACATCACAGCTCGTACACGAGATTACAGCCGCATCGGTAGAACAGAACAGCAGCGCCGCACAAGTCAACAACGCCCTCCAGCAGCTCAACAACATCACGCAGCAAAACGCCGCCACCGCCGAGGAACTGTCCACAAGTGCCGACGAATCGCAAGCTCAGGCTGAAATGCTCGACAAGTCGATGGACTTCTTCAAACTGTCGGCTTTTGAGGCAAGATCCGAAATCGCAAAACTCAACAAACAGGCCGCCGACATACTAAAACGTATCGACGAACTTAAAAAACAGGAATCAATGGATTCTTAACAGCTTATGTAACGGTTTTAAAGTTTTTTTGGAAAATAGGAAAAAAAATTTTTTTAATTCAAAAAACCGCCGTACATTTGCAAGCCAAAAAATACGAAAATATTTAAAGTAAAATGAAAGCAGGAATACATCCCGAATCATATCGTTTAGTGGTTTTTAAAGATATGAGCAACGACCACAC
>JAFYFR010000016.1 GCA_017543645.1 Bacteroidales bacterium | reverse complement strand
TCTTTTACGACCATTTTTATTCTATGCTAAAACTTGTAATGGAGTGCGGTCCCAATCATATTTATTATAGCAACGAAGTAATTCAATCGCTACTGCGTGCGGCAATGTTGGCATTATGTGGGGCAATGAAAGCCTCTATCAGCAAAAACGTTAGCAACCCTTCGGTAAAAATGCGTTCGTCTCCGTCGGTATATTTTCAGCGTTTTCTCAACCTATTACATTCGGGCGATGTGCGCAACCGCAGTGTGCAGTATTACGCTAAGCAATTGTGCATTACGCCCAAATACCTCACAATTATTTGCAAAAAACATTCTGGCAAAACCCCTCTCGAATGGATAACGGGTCAGGCGATAGAAAACATCCGCTACTATCTCCGCTACACCGACCTCAGTATTAAGCAAATCTGCGATGTATTAAATTTTGCCAGTCCCTCGTTTTTTGGCAAATATGTAAGGCAACATTTGGGCGTTACGCCGGGGAAATTGAGGAGCGGGGAAGGTTCTACAAATCCTTAAACAAGTTATCCATAGTTACTTCTGCCACAAATTAATAATCTGCGTACCAATGGCTAATATTTATTAAAACTCCTTGGTCTTAAATATTACAATAATGGGATTATCCTCAACCTGAAACTCCTCTAACAGTTTTTTGTCGCTTTCGCTTACAAAAGGCATTATTTCGGGAATGTACTCTTGGTAACTATAATCGTCGATTGATACCGCCCAATCGCTGCCGCAAGGTGTGGCGTGTAAATAAAAAGGAGAAAAACGATCTTCTTCTGACCAATTGAAATTTAATACAAAATAATGCCCTGATTTTTTGTCTCTTACAACGTAATTGTTAACCTTGCCGGTAAGGGTAGATATATTAAGAGTCTGAGTAATTCCATTGTCGCGGTATCTTCCTGGAATTAAGCCAGTAATATCCGATGGTTTAGCATCGTTTTTTTCTAATTCCGAGTCGTCAAGACGGTTTTCAAACTTAAAAATATATCGTGGAACAAGTTGAGTGTTTTGCACATTGTAAACGGTGTCGGCACGTACATACCAAGGTGCTTCGTTAGATTGTCCAAAAAAACGTTCACTCGGCGAAACAATCAATAGAGGTGTTTTGTACATTGCTTTCATTGCGCTGTATTTGATATTGAATGTGGTGTCGGTGATATAAAACTTGTTTCCAAGACTATCGTTGACGTTGTGATCTGCACAATGGAAAACAAACTCATCTCCAAATCGGCTCATTGACCAATACTTAATAGGCACTTCGCGTTTTTCTACAAAATTGCCGTCCTTATCAAAAATTATCCAACTTGTGGAGTTGTATACATATAGCCTTTGAACCTTTTCGTCCCAATACCAATGAGTCCAATTATCAATTTCGCCAGGACCTGAGCCTTTGCGCAAACACTTGATTAAGTTGCCGTTATTATCAAATATTTTAATAATCTCGTCAGCATTGTTAGTGTCGTCTAAAATAAATATTCTGTCGTTGCTAAACAATATGTCGTAAAGGGCTTTAAACATAAAGTCGCCTTTGAGCGGAATCAATGTTGCCGATTCGATAATTTGGTCGTTGGGTAATGGCTCATTAATGTTTGGGTGGTCTACGTCGATAACTGTAATACCGTTGGAGGTTTGAGGTGCTTGGCTTTCGCACGAAAACAATGTGCAACTTGCAGCCAAAAATGCTGATAGTAGAATACTTTTGTTCATATCTTTTTAAATAGTTAATTATTGGTACAAATATAACAAAGTTTTGATTATCGGCTATGTTTTCAACAAAAAATTCACTTGCTGCCATTTGTTTACAGCAACGGTTTTATGTGCGCATCCGTAGTGCGCAGCGTTACGCGGGGAAATATAAAAAAAAACGCGGCGAAAAAATCTTCGCCGCGTCTATTATAAAAATGTGTAGTTTATAATCTACAAGCCTTTGAATAATATTAATTCTACGTAGGCAAGGGCGAGGGCGATTACACCTACCACTATTCCAACCATAGCCATATCTTTTTGTTTGATAAAGCCTTTGGCGTATGCCAATGCGTTGGGAGGTGTGCTAATCGGTAATGCCATTGCAAACGATGCGCTGAGAGCAAGTCCGATAAGGAGTGTAGAAATGCCGCCGTAGGGTTCGAGTTGAGGCATAATGCTTTTGCCAACTGCCAAGAGGATAGGAATCAAAAGTGCTGCGGTGGCAGAGTTGCTCATAAATGTACTCATTACGCAGCAGAGAATTCCGCTACCGACGATGATGAGCATTGTGGGCCAGCTGCTAAACGGAATTGCTTGTACAAGGTGCTCGGCGAGACCTGTTTTTTCGAGAC
>JAFYFR010000109.1 GCA_017543645.1 Bacteroidales bacterium | reverse complement strand
GTAAAGCAGCGGGTGAAATATTTTGGGTCGTTGAATCCCACTTCGTAAGCTATTTCAGAGATGTTCATATTGCGCGAAATGCGGTTTTTGATTAGGAGCTCTTTGGCAATTTTGAGACGGTAGTTGCGTATAAACTGTCCTGCGCTTTGCTGCGTAAGGCTCTGCATCTTTTTGTTTACCAGTGTTTTGCTCATTCCCATTTGTTCTACAAACTCGGTTACTTCGTAGTAAGAGTTTTTGTAGTTTTCTTTGATTATTTTGAGTGCTTTTTCGATAAAGTGCTTGTCGTTAGAGTCGTCGGCGATGTTGAGAGCGTCGGAATCCATTTCGGAGCGGAATTTCTGTTGGTATCTTCGGCGGTTTTCGATCACGGTTTCGATTTTGGCTTTGAGCATATCCTCGTCGAAAGGTTTTAGAATGTAATCGTCGATACCGCTTTTGAGGCTCTCTAATTGTGCGTCGCGGGCGGTTTTGGCTGTTAGCATTATAAAAGGTATGTGCGAAATGTCGATATCGGATTTTACTGTTTTTGCAAGCTGTATACCGTCCATTTCGGGCATCATTAGGTCGCTGAGTATTAGGTCGATAGTGCGGGTGCGCAGCAGTTTGAGCGCGTCTTTGCCGCCCGAAGCTTCGAGCACAAGGTATGTGTCGGAGAGTATCGAGTGGATATATTGGCGCATATCGCTGTTGTCTTCAACAATTAGCACTGTGGTTTTGATACCTGTGGGCGACGAAATATGGTCGTCGTCGGAATCGTCGTAAATAGTGCCGTCTACCAAGTTGGTAACGGGCGACACGGGTTCGGATTCTACGCTTGTGAGGGGTATCATCATACGGAACGATGCTCCACGTTTCCGATTGTTTTTGGCGGTGATGTCGCCTCCGAGCAGGTTTGCAAGGCGTTTGCAGAGATAAAGACCAATGCCTGTGCCGCTCTGTCCCGAAACTTTAACATCTTCTTTGCCCTTTGATTGGTAAAACGAGTTGAAAATCTTTTCGATGTCTTCTTTTACAATGCCGCTGCCGCTGTCGGATACGCAGATATAAAGGCGGTCGGGCTGACGGAGCGAGGCTGTATAAATCGATACCTGTCCGCCTTCGGGAGTAAATTTGATTGCGTTGCCGAGGAGGTTGGTAAAAATCTTGGTCATTGCCTCGCGATCAAACATAATGTACGAATTGGGCAGATGTTTGAATAATCTAAGATTGATGTTGTGCTCAATGGCGTAGGCTTTAAATGGCAGTAGCATATCGTCGATAAAAGTGGAGAAGTTGCCCGATGTGAGCGAAATTTGCATATTGCCCGATTCTACTTTGCGGAAATCCATAAGCTGGTTTACAAGCGAAAGCAGATGACGCGAGTTTCGGCTTACAAAGTTGAGCTGCTCAATAACTTTTGGATTGGTGGAAAGTTTTAGAGCGCGGTCGATAGGACCTATAATAAGCGTTAACGGCGTGCGAAACTCGTGTGTGATATTGGTGAAGAATGCAAGTTTGTCGACAGTAAGTTCTTGAATTTTATGGGTCATCTGTTCCAACTGAGCTTTTTGCCGCGAAATTTCTTCGTTTTGATGAAAAAGAATTTCGTTTTGCCGCGATAGTTCCTCGCTTTTGTTTTTGAGGTCAGACGTGCGTTCGCCCACCTGTTTTTCAAGGTCTTGCTTTTGCAGTTTCAGCACTTTTGTTCGTGTGCGTATAATTTCGATGGTAATGATAATAACGGCGGCAACCATTGCCAAAGCAAACCACCAGGTTTTGTAAAAATAAGCGTCTACAATTACCTTAATTTCAGTAGGTTGTGAAAATTCGTTAGCACCCGTGGCGCATTTTACCTGAAAAGTGTAAGTGCCCGACGGAATGTTGGTGTATCCTGCAAAACGGCGGCTGCTCGACACCGTTGTCCATTCGTCTGAAAAGCCAAGCAGACGGTATTGGTAAACCACCGATGTGGGCGACGAGTAGTTCATAGCCGAAAACTCTATGGTAAACGATTTGTTGCGTTCGTGCAGATTGATAGATGATTCAATGCCAATTTCTTTTTGGATAAAGCCACCGGGCTGCGGCGTTACGGGATTGTTGTCTACAAGTAGGTTGGTGAGCAGAACGCTGCATTGCGGTGCGGTGTGCGAGCGGTCGGGATTGATTTCTACAAGTCCTTGATTATTACCAAAATAAAGAATATCGGAATTTGATGTTTTGTAACATCCGTTCCAAAAAAACTGGTTGCTTGCCAATCCTTCTTGCTTGTAATACGAAGAAATTCTGCCCGAATTAGGAGAGTAGCTGCATAATCCGTTGTCAGTGGCAGCCCAAATGTGGTGTGCGTTGTCTTCGAGAATTTGGCAGACAATATTGTTTGAAAGTCCGTTGTCGGTGGTAATCTGAGTAGACGACGTTTGGTTGCCGTTTTTGGTAACTTTGATAAGTCCGTAGCCGTCGGTGCCCACATAAACCGAATGGTCGGAAGCCTGCATAAGGAAAGTTACCTTGTTGCGGTACTGAGAGTTGCGGTCGTTGGCATTAGGCGTCATTACCTTGTATTCAAAATCAGAGCGGTTTTTCTTAAACGATTCGAGGTTTATTTTGATAATGCCCTTGGTGCAGCCTGCAAGTAGATATCCGTCGTGGGTGATGGTGATACCGATGCAGCCGTTGATGCCGGTGTTGAGGCTGTCGGGCAGGGGAGGGGCAAAGTTCTCTTGGGCAAGGTCGTAAAACAAGAAACCGCGGGTGCAGCCAATCCAAACACCATTGTTGAGACTGTCGTATTTTAGCGAACCCACAAAATCGATGGGAATTTTGGTAGATGCTGGGGTTATGTTTTTTACCACCTTTTGCTTTTCGGTGTCGAAAACCGAAATGCCGTTGCCCCAAGTGCCAAGCCAAAGAATTTTTGGCGAAATAGGTTCGATGTACGATATTGAGTTGTGAGCCAATCCGTTGGCAGTGGTAATGTGCATAAACGATTGCGACTCTTTTGCCTTAATGTTTAACCCACCCTCGATACATCCTGCGTATATATTGCCGTTTGGGTCGGCGTATACTGAGTTGACTGGTCCGCTTGAAATCGACCCTGCGTCCGACGGTATGTGAGTGTAGTTTTTTACACCAATCACAGGTTTGGTCATCATATTTATACCCGACGATTCGGTGCCTATCCATATTATTTTTCCATCGCAAAAAAGACAGTTGATAAAGTTGCTGTTGATGGTTTTGCCTGGAATGTTGTCTTGGTCGCACGAAATGCTGCTAAAACAGTCGTGCATCGAATCGTAAAAGTTGAGCCCTTTGAGCGTGGCAACAAGCAGCTGACCATTGTCGGCAATTTTTAGGTCGGAAACAAGGTTTTGAGTAATGGAAGTAGGGTCGGAATCGCTGTGGCGGTAAGTGCGCAGAGTTTGCGAAGCGGGATTGTAGCGGAAAAGACCGTCGTTGGTTCCCACCCAAAGTTCGTTTTCCTTAGCCACTATACACTTTATATTATTACACGGAAGATTTTGCAAGGCGGGGGCAAACACCTTGGCTGTGAGGTTGCTGTTGTCGTCGGCAATAAGTTTAAAAACAGTGTTGTCGATACCAGCAAGTATCTGACCGTCATATTCATAGATAGCAGTGATAGGAATAGTAGCATTGTTTTGCGGATTGAGGCGGCTTATCGACGAAATTGAGCCATCGGAAGCAAAATCCGCCTTAAAAACCGACAAGCCAACTGCCGCATAGATACTTCCACGGCTATCTTTGGTAATCAAATATGTGTGCTGATGAAGCAGATTGTCGGGATGGTTGGCAAACACCGTTTTGCTACATT
Source organism: Bacteroidales bacterium (assembly GCA_017543645.1). Next base: position 921 of record JAFYFR010000109.1, on the reverse strand, counting down.
CAGTTCCGTAGTCGAGGTCAATAATGTCGATACCGCCCTCAGAGGCTATCCACAGGCGGTGAAAATTGTCTTCCACACATTGATCGGCAAAATTGCTTTTGATAGGCACAGCGGTGCGTGTGTTGAAAATTTTAAAATCGTATCCGTCGTAACGGAGAAGTCCACCGCCGTAAGTTGAAATCCATATAAACCCACGCGAATCTTTGTAAATATCGTTGGCAAAATTGTTTGGCATACCGTTTTCGACAGTGAGATACGAAAACAGCGCGTCGGAGTAGGGATGGGGAGACTGAGCCGTCAAAGATGTGGCAGCACTGAGCAATATTGATAATATGATTAACAGATGTTTCACATCAAATAAAATTATTTATTCCAATACCTCCATCTTCCAACCTCTAAACACTACCACAGCGGTATGTAGTTCCCATTTTTTGTTTGTGCATTTTTCGGCGATGCGGTGGTCGGCGATGTAATGCTGCAACTGAGACTTAGCATCGTTTTTTAATTTAACAACGGTATCGTCCGATGAGTTTTTTTTGCAATATTTCAACTCAATCATATAAGCGTGGCGTTTGTATCCGAGGGGTTCAAGAAACATATCGGTAAACCCGTGATCTGCCTCCAATTCGGTAAAAGCAAGGAAACTTGAACTTTTGCAAAAATGCGACAAGAAAAATCCCTTTACAAAAAATTCGCCCTGAGCGTCAAAATCACGAACCGAAGAATTATCTTCCATTACTGAGGCTATGTAGGATATAAACGGCTTGCAATCGCCTTTAAATACGAGCGTGTTCCAATGTCTACTCAAAATGTCAACATCGGTTCGCCAACCTATTATTTGGGTGTAGCATTTTTCTATGTACCTGCAATATTGCAGACGGACAGTTTCGTTTGGAACGACAAAACAAGGCACTCCATCTT
>JAFYFR010000108.1 GCA_017543645.1 Bacteroidales bacterium | reverse complement strand
GTTGTTGTTGTTGATGTGGTTGCGACGGGAAACACGGCAATCAGAAGCCGAGGCATTAAAGCCACCGCCACGGACAACAGGGTTGCCGCCCGCTCTTTTATAGGCATATCCCTTTCAAAGACCGTATAAAGCCTTCTGAGTCGGCTTTTTTAACAAACGCCAGAAGGCACGAAGACCTGAAGTCATAGTTTTTCTGAGAAATATCTTTATGCTCCAACGCATTGCGCAAAAGCGACATCTTGCATCGGAAACGGCGGCGGCTGCGCTGGTTGAGCCGCAACCTGCCGCCATACGCCACATAGCCCAAAAACGGCACTCCGAAACAAGTTCGGTTTATCACCGGCTGGTGTATCTCCAGAGCAAGATTTTCTGCCAAGAAACTCTTATAGAGATCAGAAACCTGCAAAAGCGTATCTTTTTGATTGGCAAATACCAGCGTGTCGTCCATGTAGCGGACAATGGCGGACATTTTCAAATCCTCCTTCAGATAGCGGTCGGCGTAGGTAAGGTAGTGGTTGGCAAAATACTGGCTGGTAAGGTTGCCGATGGGCAGTCCGCAGCCGGGACGCGAGGCGTAGGAATGGATGATGTCGCTGAAGTAGCGCATCAGCAGCGGATCCTTGAACATACGCCCGAGCTGCGAAAGGAGCGTGTTGTGGTGGATAGAGTCGAAATACCTGCACACGTCGAGCTTGGCAAACCATGTGTACTTGCGTGCAAACACACAGGCGCGGTCTAACGCCTTGTATGTGCCTTTGCCACGGCGCGAGCCATAGCTGTCGAAAATCTGGAATCCATCGAAAATAGGATGGCAGATACGCATGATGGCATGGAACGCCACACGGTCGGCAAAATTGGCAGCGCATATCAGGCGCTTCTTGGGGTCGAATACATAGAAAAAGCCGTAGTTGCCAAACTTGTAAGTGCCGTTCAACAGGCTTTCCGACATCTCCTTCAGACGCTCGTCGAGATTGGCGCGGAACTTTACCACCTTGGATTCCGACGCACGTCCGCGCGCCGCTCTGAGAAACGCCTCCTGCAGATTGCTAAAAGAGGCTATCCGCTCCATCAGGTGTCCCGCTCTCTTGGGCATCAGGTTCTTGTGTTATGGGTTCGGTAGTATAGAAATAATGCAGATAGTCTTTTATGCGCGATGGCGCAACTCCGTCGATGCTTGTAACGCTGCTATCGAGCACTGGCAGCTTGGCTATGGTGGCAAGCTCCTCGTCGGTAAAGATGAGAAACGCCTTGATATTGTTCTTGGCAGATATGTCGCGGCGTATGGCCCGATAGTTTTTGAAACGCAGCTTCTCCTCGTCGGTGAGATCCTCGGTAGGGTCTTTCTGGTTGCGGCGATTGGCTGGCGGCACGGGTGCGAGCGACTCGCCGTCCATATACTCCACGCACAGCGTCCAATAGCCGCCTTCGTCGGGACAGAAACAGCGGTCTACCTTCAGCACGCGGTGCCCACGGAGAAACTTGTTCAACTCGTCTTCGACGAGAGCGCAGCCCGAGGCTGGCATAGAAAAAAACTTGAACTGCATGATTTTTTTCTTCTTGTCTTTTTTTCGGAAATCAGAGTTTTACTGGCGGCGGCTTAACGCCGCTGCGCCTGTAAAACTCTTCTTCCTCAAAAAAATTGGTTATTTTATTATTATTTATAATCTATTTTATTATTACTCTGATTGCGAACTGAGAACGAGACGGAGACCAAAATCAGCAGCGGTAAAATTAACGCCGTTGTAGTCGTAGTCGTAGATGAGGTAGCGACGGGAAACACGGCAATCAGAAGCCGAGGCATTAAAGCCACCGCCACGGACAACAGGGTCGCCGCCCGTAGGACCTTGGGGGTTGTTCTGATAGTCCTCGGGATAGGTGCCATAGCGGTCGGATACAAACTCCCACATATTGCCACTCATATCGTAGATGCCGAGTTCGTTCATGTGAGAGCCTTCGCCTACGGGACGCACGCCGCCGCTGTTATCCTTGTACCACGCCACGTAGCCCGCGTTGTCGCCGCCGCTGTACTTGGTGTTCTTAACGCTCTTCTGTCCGCCCCGGGCGGCGTACTCCCACTCTGCCTCGGTGGGCATACGGAAGTTTTTGCCGCTGGCCTCGTTGAGCTTGGTGATGTAATCTACTACCTTGTTGCGCGAGAAGTTCTGCTGGGGGTATATCTTGTCGTCAGCGGTTATCGGGTCTTCGTCGGTGCCCATTATCGCCTTGTACTGCTCGCGGGTGAGCTCAAACTTGGCCATGTAGAAGTCGGACACGCTAACGTCGTGTACAGGAAACTCGTCGGTCTGGGCGTCCGAGCCCTGCTCGTCGGTGCCGCCCATCTTGAACATGCCGCCCTTTACAAGTATCATGTCGATAGTTACGTCGCCTTTGATGGTGAATTTCTTTACGGTGGCTTCCTCAAACGCGCCGCGCACGGTGTAGGTGAAGGTTACGTCCTTGGCGTCGAATCCGTCGGAGGAGGCTTTGAGGGTTACTTCGTAGGTGCCAATGTTGTCGGTGGGAAGAGTGTATTCTACACTGCTGGCAGAGGTGGCTGCCTTAACCTCCTTGCCGTCGAGAAGTATGGATATGGCGCATTTCTTGTCGGCGTTGACGGTGAGAACGGAGCTTTCGCCGGTGGAAATAACGCCGGAGGTGGAGAGGTGGTACGAGAGCGAGGGCATTGCCTCTACATATTCGGCCGACTGGTCGGTGAACTTGAGGCTTGTGCCGTCCCATGTGGCGTAGAGGTGGTAGGCGTTGCCGCTCTTTATTACCACGCCCGAAGTCTTGGAGTTGGCAGATGTAACCTCAGTGCTTCCGATGGTGGCTTTAAGAACTGCGTTTGAAATAGTTCCACCGTTTGGCACATACCACGAAACTATGGAAGCCGACTTGCCAGCGGGGACGGTGAGGGCGGAGGTAACAGGGTCGCCATCGGTCTTGGTGGGCGACGACGACGAGTGCTTGCTGCCTACGAAATAGCAGTTGAATGCGTCGTAGTACCACGGCGAAGATGTGGTGTAGCCTTTGTGGGTGAAGCTGATATTGCCGCCGGTAGTGTTGATTACGTGCAATACTTCATACGCGCCAATGTGCTGGAAGCTCGCCTCCACGGTGGTGGACTTGGCGGTGGTGTAGAACATCATCGGTGCTTTGAGGTCGGCAAGCGGTACGCGCTGCAATGGCACAGCCTCCACTTTCAAGCCGCCGCTTTGGATGGTGGCTGTGCCGCCCGCGCCGCACACTCCGTACACTTCGTACTCCTTGTCGGTGTCGATTTCGCCGGGGAGCATGATGCTGAACGAGCAGGTGCGACCGTCGGAGGATATGCGGTCTAAGGTCACGTTGCCAATGGTGTATAAGTTACCGTCCTGACGCGCGAACACGCTGATAACGTCGTCGTCCTGCCATTTGGATATTAGGTCGAGGGTGTTGTCGGGCTGCGAGAGTCCTACCTTGCTGAGAGAGTTGCGCGTGTCTACTCCGGCGTTGACTGTTACAAGAGTGCCGGGGAGCTGGGGTGTTGCCGGGTCTGGTTCGGTTACAAGCCCTTTTTCTTCGGCACAGCCGGCTGCAAGAGCCACTATCGCCATGCCTGCGATTATACGATTCAATTTTTTCATATTATTTATATGTTTAATGGTTTATTATAATTTCTGTCCTTTTGCGTCGGGGGCTGTGCCCTGTCCGCTGTATGAGTCGTCGAGGTTCTGTCCCTTGACATCGGGCGCGGTGCCTGTGCTGTAAGTCTGGTCGATATTCTGACCTTTTACGTCGGGTGCTGTGCCGCCGGTATGCGATGTGGTGGATTCGAGGTTAGTGCCTGAAACAGAGGGGAGCGAACCAGAGGGGGTTACCGGGGTGTCGGGGGTATTTACTGAGTAAGAAAATGTTATGTCCTCAGCCTCGGCATATTTTGTCTTGCCCTTGATAATCACATTGAAAGTACCAGGCTGGTCGGTGGGTAATGATACGGAATACTTATCGGTTGAATTTTTGGAACCTACTTCCTTGCCGTTTACAAGCACTGAGATGTCGCTGGCGATTGTTGATGTTATGCTTACCGAAAGGTCGTCGTCAACATCACAGGGAGTGTCGCCGTAGATGGTACTCGACAAAATAGGGGTTTCGGGAAAAACGGTAAATTCAATATCATATTTTTTTAATTCGCTAAAATAAAGATTTTCAAATACTGCCTGAACACTAATTTTGTAATCACCAGGTTCAAATTCCGTTAAATCATAGGAATATGAAGAATATGCAGCAACATTCTTTTCAGTATGAACCATCTTGCCGTTGACATAAACATTAATAGTGGATTCCTTGTTGACCTGAAACAATATTGACTGGGGATTACCCTTAGTATCTTTAACAAGTTCGCTTTTTGTGATTATAAAAGGTTGATTTTCAGGTTGGAATCGCACTTCAAACGAGTTATAATCAGAGAATAGCATTTTAACTAAACCGCTGCCAAAGGTAATGAGGTCTTCGGCAGAGTCGAATGTTTGATAAACGGCTGCTAACCAATCATTATCTGTCATCTCAATAGATGTTTTCTCCATATACGTTCCAATTTTGACCCATGCTTCTTCATCTTTACCTTCATTAAATTTTTGTGCAATTTCAACACCTGATTTTACCGCCTTTGTAACGCCTTTCACTGTCTTATTATCATTATCAATAGCTTCTGCAAAACATTCTACAACTGCCCAAAAGGTTTTGCTATAAAATTTATCAGCGTTCTTATCCATCCAATTACCCGAACTTATGCATTGTTGTAATGCGGCATGCCAATCTTTGTCTTTCATGAGCTTTTTCACAACATTAAGCACAAAATTCTTCATTTTAAAATCTTTACCTTCCGCTTTGTAGTATGCAGCCACGAAATCCCAAACCGGCAATACAAAATAAAACGAAAACCAATATGCTAAAACAGCAACGTCAGCTTCGTCATCAAAGATACTACCGTTATGCAAGGGGTACAAATATTTAACAGCGTCGAATTCGCTGCTAATATCCATTTTCATAACTTCCTCTTGGACATTGTATTTTTCGCGGTAGGCTTGCTGCGCATCAGCCCAAATATGTATTGAAGTCTCGATGTCGTTTATCAGAGATATTTTATCGGCAGAAGAAGAGTAATGGTCTGACTTGCAACATTCCCACACCAATTCAAAATATTGCCAGTTAGCCCATAAAAAGCCTGTAAGAGAACCGCCTCCAAAATCAAAGAACTTGCTTGCGGGAACAAATGTGCCATTAAGCAGGCGGTCGTACCATGTGTCGTATTTGTTCACAAACTCGTTGTTAACCATTTCACCCGGAACTGCCATAAAACATACCTGCGAAATGTTGCGGATTTTCAAGACAGTGCTCCATGTCGAGGTTTCGGTGTCGTAAAAGCCGCTTTGGAAGGTAGTTGAAATCTCGTTTTTTTCATTTCCGTCGTATATCCGACATTTACGGTTGTTTACATAATCGACAAGTATCGTTTTGGTGTCATCCAACGTACCGGAAAACTGAGTTTGAGTACCACCCTTAGTTTGCGTTGCAGCACCGCCGTATGTTGCGTAAATGGCTTTGCAGCCTTTTGAGAGGAAAGAGCCGAGCGACGCCATGTCGAAATGCCCGTATTCCAACACCTGTCGGTCAATTTCATCGGCAAGTTGCTTGGTTTCTGGCAGGTCGAGGAGCTGCTCCCTCACTTTGTTATATGCCTCTTTGCTAAGATTGAAGGCATACGGCACGTTGCACATCATAAGCGTTACGGCAGTCCCTAAGGAATTAAGTTCTGTTGTCCCATCAGTGTCGGGATGCCGATAGCAGAAGTTGACATATTCACCATCAAAATTGCAAGTAGTTAGCAACGAAGAGTTTGAAGAAAACGTACCGTTTCCGTTAGCCATTGTAATGGAATCAACGCAATCTATAAAATACTCGTTGGCTTTGATTTTGCAGCCTTCGGGCAGTACCACCACGCAGTTGTTGTCGTCGGAAAGGGAACCAACTTTTAACGCGGCAAACTCATTGTTATGCGCCGATGACTCCTTTGCATAGTATTCCTTTGCCTTTGCCATGTCCTGCTCAACGCCTACGCCGTATTCGTACATGTAGGCGAGCACAAGATTAGCACTGTCGATGTTCTTTTCGGCAGCCTGCGTTAGCTTTGCTACGGCTGAGGTGTAGTTCTGCGTCTGCTTAATCTCGGTAAGCGC
>JAFYFR010000107.1 GCA_017543645.1 Bacteroidales bacterium | reverse complement strand
TGGCTGCCAAGACCCACGCAAGCCACGCCTGCCTTAAACCACTCTTCGAGACATTCCTTGTCGGTGGTAACGCCGCCCGAAGGCATAATGTTGGTCCAAGGACACGGTGCTTTGATTGCCTTTACGAACGAAGGTCCGCCCACTTCTTTGCCGGGGAAAATCTTGACAACCTCGCAGCCCAACTCCTCAGCCAGATTAATCTCTGAGAGTGTGCCACAGCCGGGCAGCCAAGCGATTTTTCTGCGGTTGCAGACTTTCGCCATATCGGGGTTCAAGGACGGCGAAACGATGAAATTCGCGCCCAATTGGATGTACAATGCGGCTGTCGCTGGGTCCACCACCGAGCCTACGCCCATCATCATTTCGGGACATTCGGTGGCGCACCACTTGTTGATTTGTTCAAAAACCTCGTGTGCATAGTCGCCACGGTTGGTGAACTCAAAAACCCTTGCGCCGCCATCGTAACAGGCTTTTACAACGGTTTTTACCTTTTCTACATCGGCATTGTAGTAAAGAGGCACTATGCCGGTAGAAATCATTGTGTTTAAAACATCTAAACGTTTGAATCTTGCCATGCTTATATGTATTGCTGTTAAATATTAATAGACCGCAAAGATAACGATGTTTTTTACAAAAGCAAATTAGTTTAAATCAAGTGAGAAAAAATTTGTAAATTACCGCACCATTAATTATCTTTGCCAAAGAAACTAACCAAATTAAAACACGTCAGCTATGGCTATCACAATCGATTTATCGCGCAAACTGCCAATCGGTGTGCAGAGTTTTACTAAACTGCGGGAGACAGACTGCCTCTATGTAGACAAAACAGATTATGTATATTTTATTACACATTCTGGCACTACTTCCTTTTTTCTTGCGCGTCCGCGTCGATTTGGCAAAAGCCTATTTGCTAATACTTTAAAGGCGTATTTTGAGGGCAGAAAAGAACTATTTGAGGGTTTGAAAATAGCAGATTACGAAAAAGATTGGCTCCATTATCCCATAGCGTATTTTGATTTTGTGGACGGCGACTATTCCAAATCCTCGATGCTGATTGACAAAATCACGTTCGTGTTGTATTGTTTTGAAAAAGAAAACGATGTTGTATTCGACGAGTCTATTTTCAAAAATTTAGAATATGACGACGATGAAAATCCGTATGCCAAGCGGCTCGCCATTCGTTTCACATACGATATGCAGGCGATATATAAAAAAACAGGCTTGCAGACTGTAATTATCGTTGACGAATACGACAATCCATTGATAACGAGCGGAAACCTCACCGAATCGAAAAAGATTTACCGAGGTTTTTTCTCGGTATTAAAATCTGCCGACGAGTTTATCCGATTTGTGTTTATAACAGGCGTAACCAAGTTTGCCAAAACATCTATTTTTAGCGGAACAAACCAACCTGAGGACATCACCGACAATAAAAAGTTTTCGGCGATTTGCGGCGTCACGCACGAGGAACTGACCGCTAATTTCACGCCCGAAATCGAAAAACTCGCCAAGACTCATAATATGACCATCGACGAGTGTATCGCGGAATTGAAACGTTGGTACGACAGTTACCTTTTTCACGAGGACGGCGAAAAGGTCTTCAATATAGTAAGTCTGTTGAATTGTTTTTCAAGTCTCGACTTCCAAAACTTCTGGTACGACACCGGCAACCCTACCATTCTTATGAAACGTATCCACAGCGGTTACTTTGATTTTCGACATTTTGTTAATGATGTGTCGTATCCCAAGGACGGATTAAAGGCATATAAAGACGATGATTTGAACACTGATTTGGTGCCGTTGCTCTATTACACGGGTTATCTGACCATAAAAAAGTACGACGCAAAGACGCGCTTTTACACGCTCGGTTTCCCTAACAACGAAATCGAACTCAGTTTCTTGAATGGACTTGCCAACGAATTTTACCGTGCGCCAAACGATTTGATGGGCTTCAACTATGCATATTTTTTGCAGGATTTTTATTCGGGAGATGTCGACAGCCTTATGGAGCGTTTTCAAGCCCTTTACAGCACAATCCCGTATGCCAACAACGACAACGACAAGTGGGTGGAGCGTGATTTTCAGAATGTGGTTTTCCTTGTGTTCACCATCTGCGGACATTTTGTGGTGTCTGAGTTACATTCGTCGAAGGGTAGGGCGGACACCATTGTGGTCAACGACAATTACGTCTATCTCTTTGAATTTAAGATGGACAGCGATGCACAGACCGCCCTCAACCAAATCAACGAAAAGGATTACGCCGGACGTTTCAAGATGGACGGCAGAAAACTCATAAAAGTTGGCGTCAACTTCTCTTCTAAGGAGAAAAATATCACAGAGTGGAAGGTAGAGTAGTAGGATGATGTAAAAACCACGGACATCTGAGCCATATGGTGTGTAAAAACCACGGATGTCCGCGGTTACAGAAATACCGTCTTCCAGACGGTTAAAAAAAGACATTCCGTGCCCTCCGTGTTCTCTGTGCCCTCTGTGTCCTCCGTGGTTAAAAAAAATTTGCAAGTTACCGCACCATTAATTATCTTTGCCAAAGAAACTAACCAAATTAAAACACGTCAGCTATGGCTATCACAATCGATTTATCGCGCAGATTACCTATCGGTTTTCAAAGTTTTGCCGACCTACGGCAAAGAGGTTATCTTTATGTGGATAAAACCGACTATGTATATTTGCTTACACATTCAAGCAAGTCTTATTTTCTTGCGCGTCCACGACGGTTCGGTAAAAGCCTTTTTGCTAATACTTTAAAGGCGTATTTTGAAGGCAGAAAAGAACTGTTTGATGGTTTAAAAATAGCAGATTACGAAAAAGAGTGGCTTCATTATCCCATAGCGTATTTTGACTTTGTGGACGGCGACTATTCCAAATCCTCGATGCTGATTGACAAAATCACGTTTGTGTTGTATTGTTTTGAAAAAGAAAACGATGTTGTATTCGACGAGTCTATTTTTAAAAATTTAGAATATGACGACGACGATAATCCGTATGCCAAGCGTCTCGCCATTCGTTTTAGATACGATATGCAGGCGGTATATGAAAAAACAGGCTTGCAGACTGTAATTATCGTTGACGAATACGACAATCCATTGATAACGAGCGGAAACCTCACCGAATCGAAAAATATTTACCGCGGATTTTTCTCGGTTTTGAAATCTGCCGACGAGTATATCCGCTTTGTGTTTATAACGGGCGTAACCAAGTTTGCCAAGACATCGATTTTCAGCGGACAGAACCAACCCAACGACATTACCGACAACGAGAAATTTTCTGCCATCTGCGGTATTACCCACGAGGAACTTACCGCCAATTTTACCCCCGAAATCGAAAGTCTCGCAAAGCATCAAGGCTTTACTTTCGACGAATGTATCACCGAACTTAAACGGTGGTACGATTCGTACCTTTTTCACGAGGACGGCGAAAAGGTATTCAATCCCGTAAGTCTTTTGAGAGCTTTCGATGGGCTTGATTTTCAAAACTATTGGTACGACACCGGCAACCCAACTATTTTGATGAAGCGCATACACAAATCATATTACGATTTTAAACATTTGGTAAACAATGTGCTTTATCCCAAAGACGGCCTAAAAACCTACAAAGACGACGACCTGACAACCGACCTGATACCGCTACTATATTATACGGGCTATCTTACCATAAAGAGTTACGAGCCTCGCACACGCCGCTATACCCTCGGATTTCCTAACAACGAGGTGGAACTCAGTTTTTTAAATGGTCTTGTCAACGAATTTTACCGCGCGCCCGATGATGTTACAGGTTTTGTATATTCAAATTTTTTGGGCGACTTTTTCGACGGCGACATCGACAGCCTTATGGAGCGTTTTCAAGCCCTGTATTCAACCCTGCCTTATGCCAATGATAACAACGAGAAGTATTTGGAGCGCGATTTTCAAAACGTGATTTTTCTTGTGTTCACCATCTGCGGACAGTTTGTGCTTTCGGAGGCGCATTTCTCAAAAGGCAGAGCCGACGCCATTGCCGCATCCGACAACTATATATATATCTTTGAGTTTAAGATGGACCAAGACCCTCAAATAGCCCTCGACCAAATCAACGAAAAAGATTACGCCGGACGCTTCAAAAAAGACAGCCGCAAAATCTTCAAAATCGGCGTTAACTTTTCGAGCAAGGAGAAGAATATCGCAGAGTGGAAGGTGGAGGAGTAAAAACCACGGATGTCGCCGCCCGGACATCGTCGCCGCACAAGCGGCTTGATGTCCGCGGCTACAGAGATACCGTCTTCCAGACGGTTAAAAAAAGACATTCCGTGCCCTCCGTGGTTAAAAAAAATTTGCATATTCCCCACTCAATTATTATCTTTGCGGTTAGAAACAAAATACAAACAGCAAGCACCATGTCAAGATACCTCGACCCGAAGGCGGATTTAACCTTCAAGAAAATATTCGGACAGCATCCCAACCTTGTGATGAGCCTCTTGAACGCCCTGCTGCCCCTGCCCGACGGTATGGAGATTAAAAGCGTGGAGTACCTCACCGCCGAAAACATTCCCAACAACCCTGCTAAGAAATACTCTATCGTAGACGTAAAATGCACCGACAACTACAACCGTCATTTTATCGTGGAGATGCAGTCGTATTGGACACAAGAGTTTTTTTCGCGCACTGTGTTT
>JAFYFR010000106.1 GCA_017543645.1 Bacteroidales bacterium | reverse complement strand
GCGAGGTTATCAGCGGACACTACGATGCAGGATTGCTTATTCACGAAGGTCGTTTTACATACCAAAGCAAGGGTTTGGTAAAAATAGCCGATATGGGCGAACTTTGGGAACAGAAATTCGGAATGCCCATCCCGCTCGGCTCTATAATAGCCAAACGCTCATTGCTTCAGGATATTATCACCAAAGTAGACCGCATTATCCGCCGCAGTGTGCAATACTCGTTAGATAATCCCGAGTCGCCTATGCCCTACATCCGCGACAACGCCCGCGAAATGGACGACACTGTAATGCGCAACCACATAGCTCTTTACGTCAACAATTTTTCGGTATCGCTTGGTGAAGAAGGTCGCGCCGCTATTACATTCCTCTATCAAAAAGCCTTTGAAAACGGATTGTACAAAGAATTGCCAGAGGGGATATTTGCAAAATAATCCACATTTTATTCTGGCAACCGCGGCAGCAATTCTGCCTTAACTTTATTAAACCGTTCCATATTCTCTTGCTTAACGGGGTCAACGGGAGGAGCATCGAGATTGAGAGGATTGATAGGTTGTCCGTTTTTCCATACACGGAAATCAAGGTGCGGACCTGTGCTCAATCCTGTGCTACCTACATAGCCTATCACCTGGCCTTGCTTTACCAATGCACCCTTGCGTATGCCGTCGGCAAATTTCAAAAGGTGCAGATAGCCAGTTTCGTACACGCCGTTGTGACGGATTTTGATCCAGTTGCCCGACTGCGACGCACGTTCTGCCAAAAGAACAACGCCGTCGCCAATAGCCCTTACAGGTGTGCCTTGAGGTGCGCTGTAATCCACCCCGTAGTGAGGACGGACAATCTTTAAAATAGGGTGCATACGGGCAGGATTAAAATACGACGCTATGCGCGAATATTCCAAAGGTGCTTTGAGAAACGAGCGGCGCAGCGAAGTGCCGTCTTTGTCGTAGTAACTTGTAAGGCTGTCTTGATAAAACGGAATGGCGTAAATATCTTTGCCATAATGATTAAAGAGCGCCACACGCACATCGCCAAACTTAACAAAATTGGTGTCGACATACAGCTCGTCGAAAACTACTTTGATATAATCGCCGTTTTGAATGCCGAAAAAGTCAACAGTCCAAGCGTAAATGTCCGAAAGGTCGTTAGACAACAGAGGATTTACACCAGCCTTTTTAAAGTCGGTCCAAAGGTTTGAGCTGATAACCACCGATGCCGAACGTGTTACGGTGTCAACAGTTAGCGAACGGTTGTACACGCCGAGAGTGTCGGTAAAATCGAACACAATATAGTCAACCAAGTTTTTTTGATAAACAATGTAGCTTACCTTTGAAGTGTCTTTTTTGCTGCGGAATACGGCGTAAGGCTGCCCACGGCGCATCTTGCGAATGTCCCACACTGGTTTTGCCTTCTGCAAAATGGTGGTTACGGATTGGTTGTCGATTTTTTCGTCGGCAAATAGTTTTCCGAGATAAAGCCCTTCGGTAATCTTGCCTTGACGGATATTAAACGAATCCACATTAAACCCATAGAACAATGTGACGGGCTTTTCTGCAACAATAATGGAATCGGTCTCCCGGGCTTCGCCCTTATTTGAACCACCGCCGCACGATGTCAATGCAACGGCAATTAACACGGATAAACAATAAAAAAATTTCATTCTGTTATAAGTATAAAACAAAAATTAAAGCGAACTATAATCAATTAAAACGAATTGTCAGGAATGGTAATTCGCTTAGATTCGTTTTTATCCGCTTTAATTTTTGTTCAAAAAAGACCAACGCCGTAAGACGTTGAGCCGTTAAAAAATTCATGTTATATAATGTCGTCGTCGGAAGCAGGAGCAGCACCGCCTTTGAGCTGCTCACGAACTTTGTTTTCGATTTCGGTAGCCACGTCGGTATTGTTATTGAGCATTGCAATAACAGCATCGCGACCCTGACCAATCTTGTTTTCGCCGTAAGAGAACCAAGAACCTGATTTTCTGATAATATTCATCTCCACAGCAAGGTCGATAAGTTCGCCAATCTTAGAAATACCTGTGCCGAACATAAGGTCGAACTCAGCCTTTTTGAAAGGCGGCGCAACTTTGTTCTTTACTACTTTTACCTTAACGCGACCACCGATAACATCCTCGCCGTCTTTGATTTGACCTGTGCGGCGAACGTCTAAACGTACCGAAGAGTAAAATTTGAGCGCGTTACCGCCGGTAGTGGTTTCGGGATTACCGAACATCACACCAATTTTGTCGCGCAACTGGTTGATAAATATTACACAAGTATTTGTTTTGCTGATATTTGCGGTAAGTTTACGTAATGCCTGGCTCATAAGGCGGGCTTGGAGACCCATCTTGCTGTCGCCCATGTCGCCTTCAATTTCGGCACGGGGAGTTAGTGCTGCCACAGAGTCGATAACGATAATATCCAATGCGCCGCTGCGGATAAGCGAATCGGCAATTTCCAAAGCCTGTTCGCCGCAGTCGGGTTGCGAAATCAAAAGCGACGATACGTCAACGCCAAGGTTTTCGGCATAAGTGCGGTCGAAAGCGTGTTCTGCGTCGATAATGGCAGCTATTCCTCCTGCCTTCTGCGCCTCGGCTATCGCGTGTATAGCAAGTGTGGTTTTACCAGAAGATTCTGGACCGTAAATCTCAATAACGCGACCTCTTGGGTAGCCTCCCACGCCTATTGCGTAATCAAGACCTATTGAGCCGGTTGGTATCGAGGGTATATCGTCAACGGCCTTGTCGCCGAGTTTCATAATCGTTCCCTTGCCGTAGTCCTTGTCTATCTTGTCGAGAGTAAGCTGCAAGGCTTTAAATTTCTCAGCCTTAGCATCTACGGGTACTTCGTTTTTTTCTTTTGCCATGATTTTTGTGAAAAATATATTTTTAAGGTGTGTTTTTAATTTCGGTTGTAAAGATACACAAAATAATTTCATTTGCAAAGAAAAATCTGCAAAATTGCAACTACCGAAATTACAGCAGATTGTTGCCAAACGATTCGTAATACTCTTTTTCGTCGATAACGCGAGGGGCTACAAACTTCTCCTCGGGAATGGCGGGCGACTGCTCTTTTTCAAGCATTTCCCAAATGCCATAAACAAGCTGCTTGATGCCTTCCTGTGTGTACGACGAGAAAAAGAAACACTGAACATCTTCGGGGAGATGCTTTTCGATGTCGGCGCGGATTTCGTCGTCGATAAGGTCGCACTTTGAAACGGCGAGAATACGCTGCTTGTCAAGCAGTTCGGGATTATATTGTCCAAGTTCGTTCAACAGCACTTCGTAATCGTGCGCCACGTCCTCACTGTCGGCAGGTACAAGGAACAACAACAGCGGATTGCGCTCAATATGACGCAAAAATCTGAGTCCCAAGCCTTTACCTTCGGACGCTCCCTCTATTATACCTGGAATATCCGCCATTACAAACGAGTGCTTATTGTCCACGTTAACCATTCCAAGGTGAGGAACAAGCGTAGTAAACGGATAATCAGCTATTTTTGGACGCGCTGCCGAAATTGTGCTCAGCAATGTGGATTTTCCTGCGTTGGGAAATCCAACCAGACCAATATCGGCCAACACTTTGAGTTCCAGAATTTTCCAGCCCTCCTCGCAATCTTCGCCGGGCTGAGCGTAACGCGGTGTCTGATTTGTGGCAGACTTGAAATGCACGTTGCCCAATCCGCCTCTGCCACCTTTGGCAAGAATTTCCTGCTGTCCGTCTTCGGTGATTTCAAAAAGAAACTCCTCGGTTTCACCGTCCTTAGCCACTGTGCCAAGGGGAACTTCAATTATAACGTCCTTGCCGTCGGAGCCGTGCCACATATCGCGCATACCCGACACGCCATCTTCTGCAAAGATATGTTTCTGATATTTAAGGTGTAAGAGTGTCCAATACTGCTTGTTGCCGCGCACTATAACGCTTCCGCCCTTGCCGCCGTCGCCACCGTCGGGACCTGCCTTTGGACGGTATTTTTCGCGTTTCAAGTGTGCTGAGCCGGCACCACCCTTGCCCGAACGGACGTAAATTTTTACATAATCGATAAAGTTGCCGTTGTCTGCCATAGAGTTACGCTCTTATTCGTGCATAATTAAAATGCTCCAACTTCGATTTTGCGTAGTCGAGCGTTACTGTAAAAG
>JAFYFR010000105.1 GCA_017543645.1 Bacteroidales bacterium | reverse complement strand
ACAACAACAACAACAACGATAATAAAACCGCTGCTGATTTTGGTCTCCGTCTCGTTCTCAGCTCGCATCGCATCACGGCATCAAGATGCGAACAAGGCATTGCTCCCGTCCGCACCCAGCGGCGAATTATCTTTCCGGGCTTTTGTTAGTAGCCGATGCCGAAAGCAAAAGCTCCGGAATTTTTCCTATAACCCGGCGAAATTGTTTTAAAAACTGCCGCAATATTTTTGATAGCCTTGATTCTTTCCAAGAGTGATTGGTTTTTGCGGGCAGACTGCATATTGTATTTAGTTTGCAATCCCCTTAATCGCCTTATCAATCCTTATGAGCGATTCTTCTTTGCCTAACTGCGCAAGTATGTCGAAGATGTGCGGGCCTTTACATTCGCCGGCGAGGGCGAGGCGCATGGGGTTGAGCACTTTGCCGAAGGATAGCTGGTTGGCGTTAATCCATTCTGTTACAATGTTTTCTATATTCTTCGACGAGAAATCCTCGATGCCTTTCAATACTTCGGCGGCTTTGGTAAGGATTTCGGGAGTTTCGGCCTTCCAGAATTTCTTTACGTTTACCTCGTCGTATTTTTCAGGTTCTATAAAGAAGTATTCCGATTCGTGCCAAAGGTCGTGAGTGTATTTGGCGCGGTCTTTTACAAGTGCGCAAATCTGCTCGGCGCGGTCTTGGGGAACGTTGATGCCTGCGGCTTTGGCGTCTTCGATAAGGTAAGGTGCAAGAGTCTTAGCCGATGAGCGTTCGATGTACTGCTTATTGAACCATTTGTTTTTCTCTGGGTCGAACTTAGAGCCAGCTTTATTAACGTGCTCAAGTGTAAACAGTTTGCAGAGCTCCTCTTTTGAAAATATTTCTTGGTCGGTATTGCCTGGATTCCAGCCTAATAGAGCCATCATATTAATAAAAGCTTCAGGTAAGAAACCGTACTCTTTATAGCCCTTTGAAAATTCGCCGGTTTTTGGGTCGGTCCAGTTCATCGGGAATACTGGGAAACCAAGACGGTCGCCATCGCGTTTGCTGAGTTTTCCTTTGCCGTCGGGTTTGAGAATGAGGGGCAGGTGGGCAAACTGCGGCATTGTATCCTGCCAACCAAAAGCACGGTATAATAAAAAGTGTAATGGCAAGCTTGGCAACCACTCTTCGCCACGAATTACGTGCGAAATTTTCATCAGATGGTCGTCAACGATGTTGGCAAGGTGATATGTGGGCATTCCGTCAGATTTGAACAGAACTTTGTCGTCTAAAATAGAAGTGTCGGCATTGATTTCGCCGCGGATAATGTCGTGGAGAACGAGTTTTTCGTTTTCGGGCATTTTAAAACGGATAACATACTGCGCACCGCTGTCTAACAATGATTTTACCTCGTCGGCAGGCATTGTAAGGCTGTTTTTCATAGAGTTGCGAGTGGCAGGGCCGTAACTCTGCACCGGTGCTTTTTCGGCTTCGAGTTTTTTGCGCATTGCTTCCAATTCTTCGGGAGTGTCAAAAGCGTAATAAGCATTACCGCTATCTACCAGCTGCATAGCGTATTGACGGTAGAGGTGCTTGCGGTCGCTCTGACGGTATGGACCGTATTCGCCGCCTTTGATGTCGCTTTCGTCTACATCGAGACCTATCCATTCCAACGATTTTACAATATATTCCTCAGCACCAGGCACAAAACGTGTCTGGTCGGTGTCTTCGATACGGAGAATAAACTTTCCGTTGTGCTTGCGGGCAAACAGATAGTTGAACAAAGCAGTGCGCACACCGCCGAGATGCAGTCCTCCTGTAGGACTTGGCGCAAATCTCACTCTTACTTCTTGGTTTTCCATTATTTATTGAGATATTTTGTTACAAGATAGTCGTCTTTCATCAGGTTTTTAACGCGTTCGAGTTCTTCGGGAGTGTTAACCGAGAAAGTTACCTCGTCGGTCATGCTCATGCGGATAAGGTAGCCTGTTTCGAGCACGCGGAGAAGGTCGATACATTCTGTGATTTCGAGTGGTGAAGGCTCGGCAGCGTTAAACTGCTCGATAAAGTCGCGGCGAAACACGTCGATGCCCAAAAGCTTGAGCCTCGGACAGGCGTTTGTGCCACGGATTGCCGACGGGATAGGCTCGCGCGAGAAATAGAGCGCGTTGTTGTTGGCGTCTACCACCACTTTGATTTCGTTTGGGTCGCGGAAAATTTCGTCGGATGTGATTTCGGCCATGAGCGAAGCCACTTGGAGTTCGGGTTCCAGAATCATGGGGCTGATGGCGCAACCCACGTGGTTCGACGTTACCATAGGCTCGTCGCACTGGATAAGCACCACGATGTCGTATCTGAGTTTTTCGATTTCCTCAATAGCCTTAACAGCCTCCACCACGCGGTCGATAGCACCTATGTGGCTTTCTTTGGTTTTGATATAGTTGCCTCCGATAGATTCGATGTAGTCGATGATCTCTTGGTCGTCGGTGGCTACGTACACATCGCTAAAGTCTTCGCACAGCATCATGCGGTTGTAGACGTGCCCAATCATGGGCATTCCGTTAATGTCGGCCAAAGGTTTGCCGGGGAACTTCTTTGATCCCATCCTTGCAGGGATAATACCTATTATATTTAATTCTTCTGTCTTCATTGGTTATTCAGTTTATAATTTTGCTCAAAGGTATATGTTTTTGTTGAAAGTACAAAAACGGAATCATTTTTTTATTTCGGGGGCAAAAAAAAAGCCTGTTAAAAACAGACTTTTAAAAATTTTGAAGAGGTCGATAGCGGAGTCGAACCGCTCTGGACGGTTTTGCAGACCGTTGCCTAACCGCTTGGCTAACCGACCTTGTTGGTTTGCGGTGCAAATATAGGAGGTATTTTCAATTTAAAAAAATTTTTTTGTAAAAAAAAAGGAAAAATTTTGCGTGGCGTGATATTTGCTTTTTCCCCAATAATTTAACGGCATTATGTCTATTATAGATAGAATAAGGAATTTATTTGGAAGGAGGACCGACCCGCGTATCATCTCCATGGATCAGGTCAACGGTCTGTTTGAGGGCGGAGCTGTGGGCGAGGCTCTCGGCATACCCGTAAAAGACCGTACACCCGAACAGCTTCACCGAAGTCCTGTGGGCGATATTCTTGGTTTTGGCGACTACCGCACCCCGGGAGGAACGCTCTCGGTATGCACTGGTGCGGCGTACGATTTTGTGGATTATCTTGCCGACAACGAGGTTCAGGGGTTTGCTCCGTTGCGGCTGCTCGCTCTCTGCAACAGCTGGTATATCTATAAGGTGAAAGACGAGGATGCGAGGCTGCGTCTGCTGTTGCCGGCGGCTGTGGTTGCCGGCAGCCTGTTTTCGGTGCTTCCCAAGTTGAATGTTAAAGAGGCAGTGGGAGCGTTGCCCGACCTTGTTTGCGACCAGTGTATAGCCACCGCGTCGCTATTTTTTTGTGCGGGGAAATATGTGTCGTGCGGTTTTTCGCCCTACGAGTCGGTAAAAAGGGCAGCTGATGTCCTTTCGAAAGTATGCAGCGAGATAGGCCTGGTGGTAAGCGGTTCGGGCGTTACTTCGAGTTTCAAAAATGTTTTATTAACATGTTTTGCCAGCAATACCGGCGGATACAGCAGTGCGGTGCTAAGTGCCGTTAATTCAGGTGTATATCCCGATCTTGCCGGATATCTTGTTGGGTCGCTTGCCGGTATCTGCTACAATTCTGCCGCCATTCCCGAGGCATGGAAAAGCTCTGTTTTTGGCATGAACAACGCACACCAGCACGCTACTGTGCTTCACACGTTGGTAAATCATGCCGCCTATCCTTCTACCAAAACGCCGCTGTAGGCCATTGGACCTCCTACGGGCGGATTCAGTTTAAAAACTTCGAGCTTAACCCGTCCGATGTTGGTGATTTCGAGCTTGAGCCTTTTCATTATGCGGTGGACGGCGTTTTCGATAAGGTTGGCCTCTTGCGACATCTCGTCTTTTATAAGGTTGTACACCGCGCAGTAGTCCACAGCGTCGTCGATGTTATCGGAAATACCCGGGCGCACCACGTCAGCCTCGAACGAAATGTTGACGCTGAAATCGTTGCCAGCTTTTCGCTCCTCTGCGGAAACGCCGATTGGGGAGTGAAAACGCATATCTGAAAGTATAATTCTGCCCATTTTGATGCTTTTATATAAAAATAACTCGGCAAAAATAAGCAAAATGTTTGATTTTCTATATATTTGCGCTTTGATTTTATACACATAAGTTATGGAAGAAATAAAAAACTTTATCGAACAGTTAGTAGAGAAAAATCTTGAGGAAGGCAAAAACGGCAAAAAGGTTCAGACCCGTTTTCCTCCCGAACCCAACGGATATTTGCATATCGGACATGCCAAGGCTATAGCTTTGGATTTTGGAATTGCCCAGAAATACAACGGCGTGTGCAACCTGCGTTTCGACGACACTAACCCTATCAAAGAAGACACCGAGTATATGGACGCTATCAAGCACGACATCGAATGGCTCGGTTTCAAATGGGGTAACGTCTTTTACGCATCCGACTATTTCCAGCTGCTTTGGGATTTTGCCGAGGAGCTTATACGCCGTGGCAAGGCATACGTTGACGAGCAGAGCGCAGAAACTATTGCCGAGCAGAAAGGAACGCCCACGCAGCCCGGTGTCGAGAGTCCTTACCGCAATCGTCCTGCTGAGGAATCACTTAAACTTTTCCGTGAGATGAACTCTGGTAACGTGCAGCCAGGCAAGATGGTACTACGTGCTAAAATAGACATGGCAAATCCGAACATGCACTTCCGCGACCCCATTATCTACCGTGTGCTTAACATTCCTCACCTCCGCACCGGCAACAAGTGGAACGCTTATCCGATGTATGATTTTGCCCACGGTCAAAGCGACTATTTCGAAGGTGTTACTCACTCGCTCTGCACGTTGGAGTTTGTAGTCCACCGTCCGCTCTACGACCTGTTTATCGATTGGCTCAAAGAGGTTAGGGGAGAGGCCGGCAATATGGACGACAACCGTCCGCGTCAGACCGAGTTTAACAAGCTCAACCTCAGTTACACCCTTATGAGCAAGCGTAACCTTTTGACCCTTGTGAAAGAGGGCTTGGTTAACGGCTGGGACGACCCGCGTATGCCCACCATCTGCGGATTCCGCCGACGTGGATACAGTCCGCAGTCGATTCTCAACTTTATCAACCGGATAGGATACACCACATACGACGCTCTCAACGAGTTTGAACTTCTCGAAAGCTCAGTGCGCGAAGACCTTAACGCCCGTTCAATACGTGTTTCGGCAGTGTTAGACCCGGTGAAACTCATTATCACAAACTATCCCGAGGGGCAAACCGAAGAGATGACCGCCATCGACAATCCCGAGGACGAAAACAGCGCGACACACACAATTGAATTCAGCCGCGAACTTTGGATTGAGCGCGACGACTTTATGGAAGACGCTCCCAAGAAATTCCTCCGTCTCGGACCCGGCAAGGAAGTCCGCCTCAAAAACGCATATATTATAAAGTGTCCCGAGGAGAATTTCTGCAAGAAAGATGCCGACGGCAATATCATTGAGATTTACGCCGAGTACGACCCCGAAAGCCGCAGCGGAAGCGCAGGAGCCGACCGCAAGATTAAAGGCAAGACTCTCCACTGGGTATCGTGCGCGCACGCCGTTAAAGCCGAAGTGCGCCTCTACGACCGTCTTTGGAAGGTGGAAAATCCCCGCGACGAGATGGCGCGTATACAAAAAGAGCAAAACTGCGAGCCGCTCGACGCTATGAAACAGATGATTAATCCAGATTGTTTAAAAACTTTAACCAACTGTTACGTAGAACAATATGCGGCATCACTTAAACCATTGTCTTATCTGCAGTTTATACGTATGGGCTATTTCAACGTTGACCCCGACAGCACTCTGGAGCATCTGATTTTTAACCGCACCGTTACTCTCAAAGACACTTGGGCAAAAGAACAGAATAAATAACACTCGGATTATTACGGCTGTAGAAAGTTTATGAAAAAAAATATCAAAAAAATTTTTCATATTACAAACTATTTGTAATTTTGCAGCCGAAATCAATGCCCGATGGTGTAATTGGCAACACGTCTGACTCTGGATCAGGAGAGTTCAGGTTCGACCCCTGATCGGGCAACAACAAAGAGGGAAATCTTGTTAATCAAGGTTTCCCTTTTTTGTTAGCAATTTTTAACTATAAAAGTTTGAAAATTGGCTCATGGCTATCAAAATTATGCTTACCTTTATACTGCTAAATTGATTTAACAAACTTATATGGAACAGCCTAATATATTAGTGGTAGACGACAGCATGTCTAACCTTTTGCTACTTAAAGACATACTCACAGGATATAATTTCAATGTCCGGGCCGAAAGTGACGGCGAAAATGTACACGGTATACTCAAAGAGGGCAACACCGACCTTGTGCTGCTCGACATCATGATGCCCCGTGTTGACGGTTTCGAAGTGTGCCGTAGAATCAAAGCCGACCCCGAAACACGGGACATTCCAGTGATTTTTCTCACAGCCAAAGTGGACGAGTCGAGCCTGCTCAACGGTTTTGAACTCGGCGGCGTGGATTATATCAAAAAACCGTTTCTGATTTCGGAACTTATGGCGAGGGTGAAGACCCATCTGCAGTTGCGCCGTGCCGAACTCCTTTTGCAACAGAGCGAAATCAAATACCGCACCCTCTTTAACCAGAACAACGACGCTGTGTTTGTATGCGACCCCACGCCAGAAGGTTCACTGTTGATTTCGGAGGTTAACGATACCGCTATCAAAATGCTCGGATACAGCCGTGAGGAGATTCTCGACGCATCGCCAGAAAAACTTTTCGAGCCGGTGTTTGCTGCCGAGGCGGTTAAACGTATCAATGATACTGCCGAGGGCAATTCGCACACTTTTGAAACATATATGCTCTCCAAAGACCAAACTGTTATACCTGTGGAGATACACGCCGGATGGTTCGAATGTGCAGGACGTAGTTCAATTATGTGCGTTGTGCGTGATATTACCGAACGTAAGGATATTAACAAGCAGATTCTCAATACGGTAGTAGAAACCGAGGAGAAAGAGCGCACACGTTTTGCCAAGGACGTTCACGACGGATTGGGCGCGTTTTTTTCAAGTCTTAACACATATCTCAGCCTATTGTCGCACGGCAAGATTTCCGACGACGAGCTTCCTTCTGTATACCTTGAGATGAAAGAACTTATTGCCGAGGCTGTGGAGGAGGCCAAGAGCATCTCCAACAACCTTATGCCCGATATGCTTAGCAATTTTGGTCTTGTGGCATCGGTAAAAAACCTTTGCAGGAAGATAGCCCCGGGCGGAATGCCGCAGATAATTTTCGAGGCGCAGGAGGGTTTTGTAGAGCCGGCCGACGACAACTGCAAGACTGCCGTGTTCCGCATTGTCAACGAGCTGCCCAACAATGCCTTGAAACATTCGCAAGCCTCCAAGGTGATTATTGTTTTTTCTAATCAGGATAGCTATCTCCGCATCGAATACTGCGACAACGGCATAGGATTTGACACTGATGAGGTAAAACACCGTATCAAGGACAAGCCATACAGCGGCATTACCAACATATACGGACGTGTGAGGAGTCTCAACGGCAAGGTGGAGGTGGTTTCGTCGCCCGGAAACGGTGTAAAAATGGATATTATTGTAGATACTAAAATATAAAGATATGAATACAGAGTGCCGCAAGATTGCATTAGTAGACGACAAGATGTCGTTTCGCAGCACAATAAAGTTACTTTTGCGAAAAGTCGGCGGCAGCACCATCACCGCTGAGTTCGGCTCCGGAGCCGAGTTTTTGGAAAATATCAATTCGGTGGATGCCGACATTGTGTTTATGGACATAGAGATGCCGGGCATATCGGGTATCGAGACCACGCGCCGCGCATTGAAAATACGTCCCGAGCTTACAATCATAGGCCTTTCGCTCTACGACGAGCCTGCATATATCGAAAAACTCATCGACGCTGGCGCGAGAGGCTACCTGCTCAAGCTTGGCGACAATTTTTCGCTTATGGAAACAATTATCAAGTTTCCCAAAGCGGAGATTTTCTACTCCAAAGAGATTACTCTCGGAGTGAAGAAACCGCCAGTGAAAAAACGTATCCAAATAGTGGAAGGCTCTGAGGGAACACGCTTTATAACAGAATACACACTCACCAACCAAGGCTACCAAGTTTTCTCGTATGCCGAAGGTGGCGCAGCGGTTCAGAATATCAAAGAGGACAAGCCCGATTTGATAATTGCCGACTATTCGCTGCCCGACTCCAACGGACTTGATTTTGTTGAGCGTGTGAGAGAAAATTCCGATTTTAATGACACTAAAATTATCCTTCTGAGTATCAAGACCGACACTGAGATTATGCAACGCGCGTCGTCGCTGTCGGTGGCGAGCGTATTGCGCAAGCCCTTTACCGCCATCGCCCTCACTACCGAGGTGGAAAAGTCGCTTTATTTATAAAAAAGTCGATGCCCAACAGTGTTACATCGTCTAACAAGGCGGTGTTGGAGCGTTGGATGTTGAGTTCGGAGAGCAGGCTGTGGATGGTTTCTTTAATCGGGCGAGAATCGCGGACAGAGCGTTCTACCACCGATTGTCCGTAGTCGGGAATGCCTTCGCGCTCCATTTCTACAATGCCGTCGGTAAAGCATAGCAGCTTAGTGTCATTGCAGAGCGTTTTGCAGCCCTCGGTAATAGAGATAATGTCGTCGGTCATGCCTATTCCGGGACAGCCTTCCACAAGGTATTCGAGTTTCAACGTGGTTTTGTTGAACATTATCGGCGGATTGTGTCCTGCGTTGATGTATTTCAGCACGTGTGTCTTGAAATTGTAACGCCCGATGAAGAGTGTGATAAAGCGTTCACCGTTTGAATTTTTTATGACTATTTTGTTGAGGCGTTCTACCAGTGTAGGAAGACCCGTTTCAGGCACGAACAAGGCTTTGAGGCTCGCTTGGAAATTAGACATCAGCAAAGCTGCAGCCATTCCCTTGCCCGCTACATCGGCTATGCAGAAAAACATTTCGTCGTCGGAAAGGTAGTCGAAATCGTAGTAGTCGCCACCCACCTCGTAATGCGGCAGGTAGAACGGACATACAGATATGTAGGGGTTTCCGTCGAAGATATCGGCGTTTGGGATAAGCAGGCTCTGCATTTTTGAAGCCATCTCCAGCTCCTTGCGCATACCCTCCTGACGCTTGTTTTCGATGGCTACAATTATGTGGTTCGAGAGGATTTGTATAGAGTTGAGGTTTTTGATAATAGGACTTGTGCCTTTTCCCTCTTTGGCGTCGCCGATGAGTATGTATGCCAGAGGCTTTGTGTTTTGGGTGATGGGGATGATGTAGTCGAGTCCGGGAAGTTTTTGCGTAAGGTCGAGCGATGATATGCTGTCGTATTCTGTCAGGTTTTTGAAATCGCGTTCAGGGTCGATAGTGTCGGCAGCCACACAATCGTCGATACCGTGTCGGAGTATAATGTTCCAATGGCGGTTGTCGTAGTTGAAAATAAGCACACTGTTGATGTTGAACTCATCTAAAAGCACACTGCTGTATGTCTTGAGCAGCTCGTCGATCGACGAGTTGTTGCTTACCACTTTGATGATGTTGAGTAGTGTGTTTAGTTTAAACCGGCTTGAGTTTGCTTTTTTGCCTTCGCCCATACCAACTTTGTGTTAACAGTTTTGTTTTACAAAGGTAAAAAAAATATTTGTGCGGAACGCAAAAAAACCGCACAAATATTTTATAAAAGTGTATTATTTTGCACGCTCTACGTAAGAGCGGTCGCGAGTGTCGATTTTGATTCTGTCGCCTTGGTTAACAAACAGGGGAACGCGGATTTCTGCTCCTGATTCTACTGTTGCGGGCTTGAGGGTGTTGGTGGCGGTGTCGCCTTTGATACCGGGTTCGGTGTAGGTAACTTCCATTATTACAAAAGGAGGAAGCTCTACGGTGAGAATCTGGTCGGTTTCTTCTTGGATAACGATTTCAACTTCCTGACCGTCGAGATACATGTCGGGGTTTTCGATATGCTCTTTGGGAACGGTGATTTGCTCGAAAGTTTCTTGCTGCATGAATACGTAGTCATCGCCTTCTTTGTAGAGGAACTGGTAGGGACGGCGGATGATGCGGGTGATGTCGATTTCGTGACCTGCGGAGAAAGTGTTTTCCAAAACCCTTCCGTTGGTGAGGCTTTTGAGGCGGGTGCGTACAAAGGCGGGACCTTTACCGGGTTTTACGTGTTGGAAACTTACCACGGTGTAGATGTCGTGGTTGAAATTGATACAGAGGCCGTTTTTTAAATCTGCTGTTGTTGCCATGTTTATTGGTGTTTTTAAAAATTTTTAATGCGCAAAAGTAAAAAAAAACTTTTTATTGCAAAATAGTTAGCGCATAATTCGTAACAACAAGGCAAATTATATTTTAAAACCGCCTATCAGAACGTCGTCCATTTGAATGAATCCGTTGCGCCACTCTTCGAAGAATGTGTTTAGTCGTTGTTTCTGCACTTCGGGGTCGGCAGTTTCGCGGTTTATCTCCTCCAGAAGCTTCTTAAAGCGTCCGTATGTTACTTTTTTGTTGGTTTTGCCGTTGAACTGGTCGGGCAGTCCGTCCGAAAACATATAGATATAGTCGCCTTTTTTCACTTGAATCTCAACTGTTTCAAATGTTTTTTCTATCGGGTAGTATCCTATCGGGTTTTTCACGCCTTTGTATTCGGTGAGAACTCCTCCGCTTACAATGTACATGGGATTGTTGGCTCCGGCAAATTTGAGTCTGAGGGTTTTGGTGTCGAGTATGCAGAGAGCCATGTCCATGCCGTCCTTGGGTTCGAGTGTGCCTTCGGCAGACTGTTTTAGCGATGTGATTACCATCCTGCGCAAATATTCAAGAATGTCGGACGGTTTGGTGCTGGCATCTACGTCGGAGGTGATTTCGTTGAGAAAAGCCATTCCTAACATGCTCATAAACGCGCCCGGCACACCGTGTCCTGTGCAGTCGCAGATGGCGAACAATAGGAGGTCGCCCTGTTTTTTCATCCAGTAAAAGTCGCCCGAGACAATGTCACGGGGTTTCCACAAGAGGAAATAGTCGGAGAGCATGTTTTTTAATATGTCTTCGCGTGGCAGAAGTGCGTTTTGAATGCCTCTTGCGTATCTTATGCTGTCGGTGATTTCCATGTGCTTTGCCTCTATCTGGTTTTTGAGCATTTCGATACGCTGTTTGTCTTTTTCGATCGAAAGGCTCATGTCCCAGAGCTTTTTGTTGCGCTGTGCGAGCTGTTCTTTTTCTGCTTCAATCTTTTTTTGCTCAATTACTATGTTGTTGTCTAATAGTGCGTTAGAGATTTCTACTTTGTGCGATGGTTCAGATTCTTTTTGCTGTAGCAGGTCGTTGTAGAGATATGAAACTCGAGTAAGTTCGCTGTCGTAGAAACTGATTTCCTGACGGTAACGGTGTTCGATACGGCGCGAGCTGTTGATTATTTTCTTGCGCATATTGAGCAGTACCGTCACAAGGGCTATGAGCAGCCCCGCCGCGATAACTATCAGGATAATATTTGTAACGCCGTATTCCAAAATCTCTTAATGTTTAACGTGATGAAAAATCTTTTCCCAGAATCAGGCTACATTCCTGCTGCGTGAGCTCGGCAATTTTCAAGTCGGTGAGCTCCTGGGCGTATGTGTTGATGTCGAGGTCGAAGTATCTTATAACATTTTCTTCTGTGAGTACGAACATCGTGCCGTTGCTGAAACATATGTTCTTGACGGGGAAATTGTGCAGCAGAAAATCGTCCACAACCATTGGTTTGGAGTTGTTGCTGTTGGAGTTGATGATAGAAATTCTGTTTCCGAGGCTCGACATTGCCATATATTTCGACTCGTTGTCGTAGACTATTTTCTCTATTCTGTTGTGTGCTCCGAGCATATCCGCCTCCTTGGTCCCGGTCTTGAGGTCGAGGAACTGTATGTCGCCTTTTGAGAAACATATTGCGAGGTTTTTTTTAGATTCTATGGCTGTCATGGCGTAGGCGTTGACATCCGGCTGGCTGAAAATCTCCTTTGTGGTGCTGTTGGCAAAGTTCCATCTCTTCAGCGTGGCGTTCTGCGTAAGGATGTATATGTCGGATTTTCCGTAGCAGTATATGTCGGCGATGAGGGTCTTGGTGTTGAAAGTGGCTTCGGCGCGGTTGTCGGGTTCGTTTGCATCCAAAACAGCGACTTTTCCGTTGAGATATGCCGCCACAATGTATTTTCCGTCGGGAGTGAGCGACGCGCTTTTGATGCAGTCGCCTTGCACGGAGAGCTTGGTGCGGTGTTTGGTTTTGCCGTTGATGTTGATGCAGAATGTCTCCTTGCTCATTGTTGAGTAGATAATTATCTCGGGCGAAAGGAATATAGCGTTTTGGATTGGTTCGCGGCTGGCAAAGTCGAATACCTTAAGATACTCCTTTGTTTTTTTGCCCGAAAGCGTGTAGCCGAATATCTGGCAGCTTTCGGTGATGAGTATCAGCCTTCCATCGCTGTCGATGGTAAAAGTCTCGATGGTTTCGTTGGTGGTTTTCAACGGTTTGATGAGGTTGTTGATTTCCATAGCGTATAGCATGGCATCGTACAGCTCGGTGTTGTTCTGGGTAACGTTGTTCTTGCGGTTGAGCTGGTATGCTGTGTATGCAATCCGCAGGTTCAGCTTGCTGTCGCCGTATTCGCTTTTGGCTTTCATGGCCATTGCGTTCGACATTGCCACGCTGTACAGTCTTGTGGCAGAGTCGTTTGCTTGTTGTGCCAAGCGGGCTTGTTCTTCTGCTCTCCGTCGTTCGTCGTCGGCAACTATTTTTTGAAATTCCGCGCTTTGGAGGTTCTGTTCGGCAATGTCTCTTAGCGAGTCGGCCTCGTAGCGTCGCCGCTCGGCAAGGTTCTTGGCGCGGTTAGCCTCTTCTGCCGATCTTCTCGCCTTCATAGCGTTGGCATCAGCCTCCGACCGTTGCCTTTTGGCTTCGTTGTTGGCTTTTTCTGCCAATTCTTGCGACTTCAGGGCGCGTTCTTTCTGCACAAGAGCGGAATCTGCCTGCTGACGTGCGTATTCGGCAACCTCGGTGGCGTTTTTGCGTTCGCGCATAGCCCAGCCCGAGAGAAGTATCAGACCTATGGTAAAGGCGGCGAGTATAGATATCACCGTCATGAGCTT
>JAFYFR010000104.1 GCA_017543645.1 Bacteroidales bacterium | reverse complement strand
CAAATAATGCCAAAATCTTTTAATTGCAAAAAACTTATGAAAAACTATACCCTTTATCTGTCAATATTGTTATCGGTAGCAGTTGCCGCATCATCGTGCAGCAATCGTTCCGAAGAGTTAAACGATTACCCTAAGAGCCAAACGTTTATCGACTCTGCCATCAACAAGGCCATCAGCGTGGTGTCGCAATTATCGCTCAAAGAAAAACTTGCTCAGTTGCAGTCGGGTAGCATTTATGTTATCAAATCGGCGTCCGATTCGGTGGGCAACCTCAATTTCGACACCTTGCGCAAATATTATCCATACGGTATGGGATTGATGAATATCGACTTTGGCGGATGTCCTCCGGCAAAATACGCCCGCACGGTAAACTCTTTGAA
This sequence comes from Bacteroidales bacterium, assembly GCA_017543645.1. The sequence goes on along the minus strand of JAFYFR010000104.1, from coordinate 1,204 downwards.
AGAATACAACAATACCCTCGAACATCCTATTCCGATTATTTTTATTGGCGAAGGTCTTCATGGCTTGATGGGCGTTGACGCCACTGTTTTTCCGCAGGCAATAGCTCTTGGATGCAGTTGGGACACCACGCTTTTGAGCAAAGTTTACGCCGTAACAGCCAAAGAATCGCGTGCAAGGGGTATTAATATGCTTTTTTCGCCGATTTTAGACCTTGCCCGCGAACCACGTTTTGGACGCATTGAAGAGATGTATTCCGAAGACCCGTTTCTTTGTGGCATTTATGGTTGCACAGCGGTGAGAGAATTTCAGCAGGCATCGCCAAACGGACGGTTGAAGATGGCTGCCACCCTCAAACACTATATGGGTCACGGTCAGGTAGAAGGCGGACGCAATGTGGCGTGTTTCCCCGGCTCTGCCAACGACCTTATGAACAATCATTCTATCCCCTTTGAAATGTGCGTAAAAGCCGGTGTTGCCTGTGTAATGCCCGCCTACAACGATGTGTGCGATGTGCCCGTAACGGTAAATCCGTGGCTGTTGAAAGATGTTTTGCGCCAACAATTTGGTTTTCACGGACTTATTGTTTCCGACCAAAACGCTATCGACCGTATGTACGATGTCAACCATCTTGCCCCATCGTATCGCAAAGCCGCCGAACTTGCCCTTAAATCGGGTATAGAAATCGACATCATCGGCAGCGAAGGCACTTTTCAAATGTTAGAAGAGTCGGTACAAAAGGGCGAAATCAGCGAATCGCTCATCGACAAAGCATTGATACGCCTGCTTGTTACAAAATGGAGGCTCGGACTTTTCGACGAGGACAAACCCGTTGACATTCCTGCTCTGTTAGAAATCAACCAATGTGCTGAGCATTTAGACCTTGCTCGCGAAACCGCCCGCAAAACTATGGTATTGCTCAAAAACGACGGAGTGCTGCCATTATCCAACAAGATTAAAAAGGTGGCTGTAATTGGTCCCAACGCCAAAACACTCGACTATGGCGGATACACAGCCGAACCTGTAACTCCAGGAGTATCTGTATATGAAGGCATTAAAGCCTTTGGAGAAGCCAACAATATTTCAGTTTCGTACGCCGAAGGATGCCGTTTGAGCGATTTTGGTCCATCATTTTGGCAAAACGACAATCAGGCACTTATTTCCGACGACCGCGCCCGCAAAATGATTTCCGAAGCCGTTAGCGTT
>JAFYFR010000103.1 GCA_017543645.1 Bacteroidales bacterium | reverse complement strand
CTTTGGTTAGGGCAAAGGTAACTTCTTTGCTTTCTCCGGCTTTGAGATAAACTTTGTTGAACCCTTTCAACTCTTTGATGGGACGCACTACTGATGAAAACTCGTCGCGGATATATAGTTGCACCACTTCGGCACCGTCTATGCTGCCGGTGTTGGTTACCGTGGTGGTAATTTTTACGGTAGCAGATTGTGGCACGGTGTCTTGCGATACTTTGGGCTGCGAAATATCAAATGTGGTGTAACTCAATCCAAAGCCAAAGGGATAGGTTGCATGGGTGGTTTTGGGTTCCCACGATTGATAAACAAATGAATATGTACCTGTTGCAGTGTCGCAAACGTAGGGGAAAATTGTGTCGCCACGGTCTTCAAACACGTAACTGCGAAAACGGTTTGGCTTCATATTGTAATAGCAAGGCAACGCTCCTGCCGATGAAGGCATTGTTACCGAGAGTTTTCCTTCAAAATTGTATTTACCAAAAATCACGTCGGCAACCGCATTACCGCATTGCTGCCCAAGGTAAAAGCACTGCACAAGGGCATTGGAATTTTCTGCGGCGGGACGGATATTGAGCGGACGGCCACCAAAAACGAGCGTTACCACGGGTTTGCCGGTCGATTTGATTTTCTGCACAAGTTCGTTTTGAAGTCCGAGAAATTCAAGATTGTCGCGGTCGCCACGGTGCGATTCTAACCACGCCTCGCGCGAATACGAAACGTTTTCGCCAACACAAAGCACCACCACGTCGGCTGATTTGGCAACGCTTACTGCCTCGGAGATCATTTTGCGAGCACGGTCGTCGGAGATTAGTGCCTGATTGTCGTTTTGCCAAAATGACGGACCAAAATCGCTCAAACGGCATCCTTCGGCGTACGAAACTGAAATATTGTTGGCATCGCCAAAGGCTTTAATTCCATCATATACTGATACTCCGGGAGTTACAGGTTCGGCTGTGTATCCGCCATAGTCGAGTGTTTTGGCATTAGGACCAATTACTGCAACCTTTTTAATCTTATTCGTCAATGGCAACACTCCGTCGTTTTTGAGCAATACCATAGTTTTGCGGGCGGTTTCGCGAGCAAGGTCTAAATGCTCAGCACATTGATTGATTTCTAACAGTGCAGGAATGTCAACGGGTTTGTCCTCGTCGAAAAGTCCAAGACGCCATTTGGTAACGAGCAAACGCACCAAAGCTTTGTCGATGAGCGATTCGTTGATTTCGCCCTTCTGTACCGATTCTTCTAACATTTGGAAAGTGCCTTCGCTGCCAATGATGTCGATTTCGATACCTGCATTAAGAGCAAGTTCAGCTGCCTTGCGATACGATGGAGCAAGATGGTTGACATCGTACATGCGGTCGATGGCGTTTTGGTCGGAAACTATAAGTCCGTGAAAACCAAACTGCTGGCGCAAAACATCTTTCAACAGCCACGGATTTACCGTTACGGGCACATCGCAAACATCGTTGTAGGCGGGCATTACACAGGCAACACCGGCTTTTACGCACATTTCAAAGGGGATAGAATGGTTGTTCATAAGGTCGTTGGCAGAGCCTGGGAAACATGCCACATTGCGTCCGCCTTCTACCTGACCGTGCCCCATATAATGTTTGAGGGTGGCAGCCATTTTTAAACGTCCGTTAGCCGAAGCTTGCTGAAACTCTCTTACAGCGGTGCAACCATAAATGCCGCAGAGAAACGGGTCTTCGGAATACATCTCTTCAATGCGTCCGAAACGCGGTTCGCGGGCAAGGTCTAAAATCGGCGAAAAGAGCATATTAATGCCCCTTGCACGCGATTCTTTGGCTGTTACGGCGTAAACTTTGCTCAAAAGCGTGGTGTCCCAACTGCATCCAAGAGCTATTGCCTGCGGAAAAACAGTGGCGTCAACGCCCATTAATCCGTGAAGACCCTCGCCGATAAAAATAATCGGAATTGGGTGGGCAAGCGTGTTGTTGTACTCTTTTAGCGAATTTACGGTGCGGGCATATTTTGCCGGCGGACATCCTCCAAAATCAATATTCATCAAGCCCATACCGTAGGGATAATATTTGCGGAGGGTGTCGAAATTGAGGTTTCCCACCGAGTCGGATGCCGATTTAATTACATAAATGCTGCCAGACTGCAACTGCGCAAGTTTTTCTTTGAGCGATAATTGCGACACCACGCTGATGGCCTTGTTGATGGCAGAGTCGATAAACGATTGGCTCTTAGGGTAATCGTTTAACTCTTCGGAACGATTGCTGCACGATGATGCGGCAACTGCTACCGATAACAATATTGACAGATAAAGGGTATAGTTTTTCATAAGTTTTTTGCAATTAAAAGATTTTGGCATTATTTG
>JAFYFR010000102.1 GCA_017543645.1 Bacteroidales bacterium | reverse complement strand
GTGCGACCGCCAGAGCGTTTGATAGCGCGGTTTACGTTGCCAGGTCCGCAGTTGTAGGCTGCAATCACAAGAGCCCAGTCGCCGTAGATGTTGTAAAGGTCGCGCAAAAATTGTGCTGCTGCCACAGTCTCTTTTGCAGGGTCGCGGCGTTCGTCAACGAGGGTGGTAACTTCAAGGTCGTACATTTTGCCAGTGCCGTACATAAATTGCCAAAGACCTGTTGCGCCTGTGCGCGATACTGCACGTGGATTGAGTGCCGATTCTACTATGGTTAAGTATTTGAGTTCCAATGGAATATTGTATTGGTCTAATACCGGCTCTATCATCGGGAAATAGTATTGGCTTAATCCTAACAATGAGGGAATCAGGTATTTACCACGGCGGATATACATTTCGATCCATTTTTTAACGTCTTGATTGTAGACGAGGGGAAATGTTGTTGGTATCTTAGAAAGTCCTTCGGAATATATTGAGTCAGAGAAGAATACGGGTCCGCCAGATTGAGCCACCTCGTCAGCCATCTCCTTTGAGTTGATGGTATTTTTGATGTAATAAAGTGCAAAAAGGCTGTCTATGCTTTCGCTGACGAGAGTCTGCTCGTCGATTGACGCATTGGCTGTGGTGTCGCTGAAACCGTTGTTGCCGTTGTAGAATACGGAATCTATCTGAGCTTGGGCCGTGGTGGTGGCCGCTATTCCGCAAATGATTGTTAATGAGAGGACTATCTTTCGCATAATATTCTAAACAAGTTATTTGTGAATAATTTTCAAAACCTTAGTACAAACCTCGCGCCAAAACTCGGAGGCGACATTCCTACTATCGGCATCGATGTGTAAGGTTCGATACGCAGTGTAAGGTCGTCTGAAATGTTGAAGTCGTAAAGATGGGCATCAACCACGGCGTCGAAAATGTTGATAAAATATGTGAGAATCAGCGTTACGTAACATAAGTCGCGGTAACGACGATATTTACGCATATAGTAAACTATGTCGGCTTCGTTTTCGAGGTTGGTGAGCCGGATTCCTGTCCAAGTGGTGTCCTTACCGATGGAGTGCAGATAGTAGTGTTCTTCGTTGACCATCTGTTTGTAACGTGTGTCGTAAAAATTCGACACGTAAAGCAATGTGCCTGCCGCTCCGTAAATCAGGGGAACTTTCCAATACTGTCCGTTGTAAATCTGACCCAAGCCCGGCACTGCGAACGAGAGCCAACCGGCAACGCGCGGATTCTTGACTACTGGACTAACGGTATCAATAAGTAGGTCAGCATCTTCGATAGGCACAAACTCATCTTCGCCGTCGAGGGCAACGCGGATTCCGCTGCTGTCGGCTACGCTCAATTCCTTGTCGACTTTGTGCTTGCGGTGATGCTTGGTGCTGTCTTTCTGCGCGTTGGCAATCGAAAGCGACATCAAAACGGCTAATATTATCAGTGTGACTCTCTTAATCATTTCGGAGGTTAAATTTCCACTTTGTTCAAAAGGTCTACAATCTTGTTGTAGTCTTCGGGAGTTTTGAGGTTGAATATAATTTTGCTTGTGCCTTTGCTGTCAACCTTCAAATCCACTTTTACGGCAAATTTTTTAGTGAACGATTTTTTGAGTTTTTTCTGTTCGTCGGTAAGTTTCGGACGTACAGCCTTTACCATCACTTTTTTGTCGTCGGTGTTTTCTTCGGTGTTGCCCTCTTCGGCTGGTTTGTCGGCAAAGCGGATTATGTATCCTTCGGGGTCTTTTACAAGTTCTTCTACCTGACGTGCCGAAAGATTGTATTCTAATACCTTTTCAAAGAGGTTTTTCTGTTGCTCTGCGTCT
>JAFYFR010000101.1 GCA_017543645.1 Bacteroidales bacterium | reverse complement strand
TTAATTATTTGTTAGAACTTGTGGGTTTATTTCTAAAATCCCTCTCCTACCACCTTGTCAATGTGCGTGTCGTTTTCTGTTTTGCGGGTGCAAAGGTAAGGGGTTTTTAGGTCAACTTCCAAATTTTTTTGAAGTTTTTTTTATGGTTTTACGCATTTTTTTGCAAAGGAGTGGAAATGACGTAGATACAAGGTCGTGAAAAAGAAACAAAAAAGGAGAAAGTGGATTTATGAGGAGGTTTCTTCATCTTTTTCATCCTTAGAGATGGTGTTGCCGCGTTGAATTACGGCACTACCGAAACGATCTTGAAGCGAATCGATGACGCGGTAGAGATTCTGTTTTTTGGGAGAATAATCAAAAATGCTGTTTTGTGCGGACTGGTCGGATATATCGAACTTGACTCCGATTAGGCGTATTGCCTCATCATTATATAATTGATTAAAAAGCAATTGCGCGGTAGAGATTATTGTGTCGGTAAAGTTGGTGGATGATATGCGGCGGCTCTTTTCTACGGCTTTGAATGTTGGAAAACGCAGTTTCACAGAAACACCAACGCAGTTTTTACCGAGCTTGCGCATACGGTGCGAAAGTGCGTCACACATATATATAATAGTGTCAATGAGAATTTGACGGTCGCGGATGTCGGTTTCAAATGTGGTTTCGTTGCTGATTGTCTTAGGATCGCGGTAGGTGCAAAGCGGAGTGTCATCAATGCCGTTGGCCTTCTGCCACATTATTTCGCCGTATTTGCCAAAAGTACGCACCAACAGAGATTTTGGATGCAAGCGGAGGTTTTTGATTGTGTAAATACCAAGACTGTTGATTTTTGGAAGGGAGGACTCCCCAACCCCAGGAATCTTCTGCACAGGCAACGGGTCGAGAAAATCTTGCACATGGCCGTAATCTACAAAGATTTCGCCCATAGGTTTGGCTTTAGCAGAGGCTATCTTGGCTACGGTCTTGTTTGGAGCAAGTCCAAATGATATAGGCAGTTTGGTTTCGTTGATAATCCTCATGCGCAGATTGTGGCTCCATTCCAATACGTTGAAATACTTGTCCATACCAGAAAGGTCGATGTAAAACTCGTCGACAGAGGCTTTTTCGTAAAGAGGAGCTTCTGCCTCAACGATATTGGTAACCAACTGAGAATAATGCGAATAGATTTTGTGTCCGCTGTAAACAACCACAGCCTGAGGACAAAGCCTGCGAGCCGTAACCATAGACATTCCCGAATGTGCGCCGAATTTGCGAGCCTCGTAACTTGCCGTACTCACCACCGAACGTTCCGAAGTGCCACCACAGAGCACAGGTTTACCGATGAGTTCGGGATTGAGCAGCCGTTCCACCGAAACAAAAAAAGTGTCGAGGTCGATATGGAGTATATAGCGCATTCATTGTAATTTAATAGTTACATCTGCCTGATCCTCACCAGTTTTGATATTAGGATAAACCTGATAGTCGCCCTTGGTGAGTTTGTATCCAACTGCTTCGTCTGACTGTTTTTCGTTCCAAAAGGCTTTTTCGGACTTACCGTTCTTTACTATCCAAAAACCATTGTGATTGCCAGTTACAGAATTGATAGTCATAGTTTTAGAAATCTTGACGGTCTTGGATTCAAGCTGTGCATTGCCACCTTGGACACGTGTTTGCGTACCCGAGACAGTAATAACCTGAGCGTCAACAACATTACCCAAAAACAAGACGAACAAAAGAGTCAAGAGTGCTTTCATAACTAAGAGCGTAATTTCATAAGTATCACATTTTCAACATGGTGAGTTTGTGGAAACATATCCACGGGTTGAATCTTAACCACATCATACAGCTGATGCAAAAGAGCAGCGTCACGAGCCTGTGTTGCTGGATTGCAACTAACGTAAACTATTTTAGACGGTGCTGCGGCAAGAATGGTTTCTACAACACCGGGATGCATTCCTGCTCGCGGAGGGTCGATAATCATTACATCGGGAGAGCCATTTTGATTGATAAAATCCTGAGTAAGAACATCTTTCATATCACCAGCAAAAAAAGCAGTATTGGTGATATTGTTGATTTTACTATTAACTTTGGCATCTTCGATAGCCTCGGCAATATACTCAATACCAACCACTTTCTTGGAGTTGCGAGCCACAAAATTGGCAATAGTTCCTGTGCCTGTATAGAGGTCGTAAACGGTTTCGGAGCCTGAGAGGTCGGCAAAATTTTTTGCCACACTATATAAATTATAAGCCTGTTTTGAATTGGTTTGATAAAACGACTTGGGTTGAACCTTAAACTTCAGATTACCAAGTATTTCAGTGATATGGTCATTGCCTCGGTAACAATGCGATTCAAGGTCGGAATAGTCGCTGTTGCGTTTTGGATTGATAAAATAATTCATGGATGTAATCTGAGGGAACTGTTCGCAAAGATAATCCATCATTTTTTCGCGGTTTTCGGCAGCCCCCTCGTTAAACACCATAATTACCATAATTTCGCCGCTTAACGATGTACGAATCAATATGTTGCGAAGAAAACCCACTTGAGATTTAAGGTTGAAGAATTCGAGACCGTTGTCGATGGCATATTGTTTGGCAGCAAGCCGAATAGCGTTTGATGGGTCGTCTTGGAGAAGGCACTTTTTGATATCCAAAACTTTGTCGAAACGTCCTGGTATGTGAAAGCCGAGGCCTTGCATTTGTTTTTCGGAATCTGGTACTTGCATTTCGTCTTCGGTGAACCAACGGCACGAGGCAAATGTAAATTCTAATTTGTTGCGGTAATAGTATTGTTGCTCCGAGGGCAAAATGGGCGAAACCTCAGGAATAGGAATTTTGGCAATATGCTTAAAAGCATCCTCCACCTGCTGCTGTTTGTACTTGAGCTGCAGTTCATAAGGGAGATTCTGCCATACGCATCCTCCGCAGATACCAAAATGCTGGCACGGTGGCACGGCGCGGTTTTGGGAATATTTCTTAAAAGCTATGGGTTTGGCTTCGCGAAAGTTGCGGCTACGGTGAGTAATCTGAATATCAACCACATCGCCCGGCACCACGCCCTTAACAAAAACCACAATGTTATCAATTTTTGCCATAGCCTTTCCTTCTGCGGCCACGTTGGTAATCTCAACGTCGGTATATATCTGACCTGTACGGTTTCTCATTTTTGTATTTTTTAATTAGGAATTTGGCGACAAATTTATAAATTTGCTCCGAAAAATTTTGCAAAAATGACCATAAACTTAAAAGAAAAAGATTTAGATCAGCTCGTAATCATGAGCGACAAGGTGCTAATAAAGCCCAAATACCCTCAGGAGAAGACCGAAAGCGGACTATATCTGCCGCCAAGCGTTATCGACAACGACAAAATTAGTCTCGGATACGTGATTAAAACGGGCCCCGGATACCCAATACCCGCTACCGACGATTACGACGAACCTTGGAAAAACAAGGATAAAAAAATGAAATTCATCCCTCTGCAAATGCAGCGTGGCGACCTTGCCGTATATCAACGCAGTGGTGCCATTGAAATAAAATTCAACAACGAACAATATTATATAGTGTCGGCAAGCGCAGTGCTGATGGCTGTGAGGGACGAGGGACTGATAAGGTAAGGATGAACTCTTATTCATTTTTTCAACGAATACGGCAACAAAAAAATAGAGACGCGCCATGGCACGCCTCTATGGAATAATCTTTAATTATACATGACTATCTGATTCTATCGAGGCTGCGGATTTTCTGCTCGTCCTTGAATACGCCGCGCTGAGCCCAAATGTCAAACACTGCCGACACAAAGGGGAAAAGCAACGGATAGTTGAAATACGACTGCACAACTTCCTCAGTAAACGACATATAGCGGAAAAACGCTATCACACCGTAAAAGCATACCGCCAAGATAATCGCGATGGTGGTAAGGCGTATCTGAAGCATACGTTTCTTGTAAAGGAAAATTATTACCAAATTTAAAACAGCAAACGCCGAGATATACACAATCAACGGAATTCCACTTATAACATTCTGAACACCACCGCCCACGATATTGCGGCTTATACCTGCGGCTGAAAACTGATAGTCGCCGTCTGCCACTATAAGCTGCATCCAATCAAAAGGCAGCATCATGCACATTGCCAACGCCGCCAAAAACCAATAAACTGTTTGTATACGCTGTATCATAACTTTAATTTTTATTTTAATATCGGAATGCAAAATTAAACAAAATCATTAATTTTGCAAAAATTTGCATAGCTACAAAATGGAAAAACAATCGGACATAACAAATTTGGAAAAATTAGACCAGAACATCATAATAAAAGGTGCGCGACTGCACAACCTAAAAAACATCTCGCTCGAAATTCCACGCAATAAATTTGTGGTAATCACAGGATTAAGCGGGTCGGGCAAATCCACACTCGCATTCGACACGTTATACGCCGAAGGTCAAAGGAGATATGTTGAGAGCCTTTCGGCATACGCACGGCAGTTTCTCGGCAGGATAACCAAGCCCGAAGTTGACTTTATCAAGGGCATTCCGCCAGCAATAGCCATAGAGCAGAAGGTTACAAGCAAAAACACCCGCAGCACCGTCGGCACATCAACCGAGATATACGACTACATGAAGCTGCTCTACGCCCGTATCGGCAAGACAATCTCGCCCGTAAGCGGACAAGTGGTAAAGCGGCACAGCGTGGACGACGTGGTAAACCGCATTACAAGTTTTCCCGAAAGCACAAAGATAACGCTCTTGGCTCCGATTGTAGTTCCCGAGGGAAGGAGCTTTGAACAGCAGCTGCAAACATTTCTTGCACAGGGTATTACGCGACTTTTGGCATACGACAAGGACGGAGGAAAATACATCGTAAACATAGCCGACGTGGACAACGCCGACCAACTCCAGAAACAATACAAAGAGATTTACCTGCTAATCGACCGTTTCAAGAGCAGCACACGTCCCGACGCGATGAGCCGCATGGGCGACAGCATTCAAACCGCATTTTACGAAGGCGACGGCAACTGCCTGATAGAGATTCAAACCGAGAACGAAACACACAAGGAAAGTTACTGCACAAGGTTCGAGGCCGACGGCATAAAGTTTGAAGAACCAAGCGTTTACACATTCACATTCAACAATCCCATCGGTGCGTGTCCCATGTGCCAAGGCATCGGCAAGGTAATCGGCATAGACGAAGACCTCGTGGTGCCGTCGAAAAAACTTTCGGTATACGACAACGCCGTAAAATGCTGGAACGGCCCGCAGATGAGCCGTTTCAAAGACGAGTTTATCAAGCTCCATTACAAAAAATTCCCTATCCACAAGCCATACAACGAGCTTACCGAAGACGAAAAAAAGATTCTCTGGCATGGCAAACACGGCATCGACGAGTTTTTTAAGATGATAGAAAGCGAAATATACAAGATTCAAAACCGTGTGATGCTCGCGCGCTACCGTGGGCAGACAATCTGTCCCGAATGTGGAGGAACACGTCTAAAAAAAGAGGCGCAATATATCAAAATATCAGGCAAAAGCATCACCGAACTTGTTGACCTGCCTATCGACGAACTGTATGGATTTTTCAAAAACATAGAGCTTTCGCCCACCGAAACGCAGATAGCGCAGAGGATACTCACAGAGATAATAACACGATTGGAATTTCTTTGCGACGTAGGACTCAACTATCTTACCCTCAACCGATTGTCATCTACGCTGTCGGGCGGCGAGTCGCAAAGGATCAACCTTGCCACATCACTCGGATCAAGCCTTACGGGGTCGCTCTACATATTGGACGAGCCGAGCATAGGACTTCACACACGCGACACAGAAAAACTTATCCGCGTGCTAAAAAAGCTCCGCGACCTCGGCAACACCGTTATCGTGGTGGAACACGACGAGGAGATAATACGCGCCGCCGACTACATAATCGACATGGGTCCCAAGGCGGGAGTATTCGGCGGAGAGATAATGTTCCAAGGCACTATAAAGGAGATGGGCAAAGCCAAAAACAGCCTCACTGCCCGCTACCTCACAGGCAAAGAAAAAATTCCAGTACCCACACGGCGCACATGGAACACCAAATCGTCGCCCCGAATCACAATCAACGGTGCGCGTATGAACAACCTCAAAGACATCAACGTGGACATTCCGCTCTACATGATGACCGTGATAACAGGCGTTAGCGGCAGCGGCAAGTCGTCGCTCATAAAGGGCATCCTCTACCCTGCCCTCTCGCAGACCCTCACCGACAGCGGCATAAAACCCGGCGAACACGACAGCATAACCGGCGATATCAAGATGCTCGACAACATTGAGATTATCGACCAGAACCCGATAGGCAAGTCGTCGCGTTCAAATCCAGTAACATTCATTGGCGCATACGACGACATACGCAAGCTCTATTCGGAGCAGCAGGCATCCAAGCAGATGGGCTACACTCCGGGGTATTTTTCGTTCAACACAGCCGGCGGACGGTGCGAGGAGTGTCAGGGCGACGGCGTTATCAAGGTTGAGATGCAGTTTATGGCGGATGTCTACCTTGTGTGCGACAGCTGCGGCGGCAAACGTTTCAAAGATGAGATTCTCGAAGTGAAATACAGAGGCAAAAACGTCTTTGACATTCTTGAGATGTCGGTGTCGGAGACAGTTGAATTTTTCGGGCAGGACAAAGAGAACTCAACCGCAAAAAAAATTGCAGCAAAACTCGGCACGTTGCAACAGGTGGGATTGGGATACATCAAACTCGGTCAAACCTCCAACACACTATCCGGAGGCGAAAACCAAAGGCTTAAGCTCGCGCAATTTCTGCTCAGCGAAAAAAAGGATGTCCACACTCTTTTCATATTCGACGAACCTTCAACAGGCTTGCACTTCTACGACATACAGAACCTGCTCAACGCCATCAACAACCTCATCAACCGGGGCAACAGCGTTGTTATAATAGAGCACGACCCCGAAATCATAAAATCGGCTGACTACATAATCGACCTCGGCCCCGAAGGAGGCAAAAACGGCGGCTACGTAATAGCCACAGGCACACCCGAAGATATTGCCAAATGCAAAAAGTCGTTCACAGGAGAGTACCTGAAAAAGACACTCGGCAAATAACTGATACCATACGACGTAAGAACCCTGTCTTTGAGTGCAAGTACTGTAAGCTTTTGGATTATTTTTGGTAGTGCATGATTAATCCTTATTGGAATGTCTCTCTGCTTTAGAATTTAAATCATCACGCTTGTCGTTTGAAAAACCTGATTCTCTTTGCCGTTCTTTATCAGAATACGAATCCTGTGGTTGCTCTGTTACCTCATTATCTTGATTGTTAGAACGTCCATCGCATAATGCATACCTCAGTTCGTCGGTGTGAGTGTAGACGTAGTTGAGCGTGTTGATTACATTTGCCTCATCCACACCAACATAAGCCGAATATTTGCCATGTGAATCACAAACAAAACATTCGATTGACGAAGGGTTTCCCTGCTTGTCAGTAATTACGTATTTGTGCTGTGAACTACATTTAGGTAACGCATAGCAGAGATACATGTGATAGTCGCTGAAATTTCGTGACGCGCCTAGATTCTCCACATAGAGGTCTAAGTTGTCGGTAAGTCCGCTTCCTTCCAATGGTTTGATAGTTACAAACGGTTTGTCGGGTTTCATGTTGAAGTAACTTGGCAACTCGCCGAACACACCGATGCCGTCGCCCGGATGGACATTCTCAACCTTGCCACGAAAATATTTACTCTCGTAAATCAAAACATACGCCAAATATCCCACCACAACTACGAGCGACAAGATATTGACGGCAGTGCCAAGCTTTTTGAACATAATTTTGCGCTTTTTAGCACGTTGTAAGTTAGGCTCAATCGAGTCGATATACCGCTTAATGTCAGGAAATTCGGCGTAAGGTTTCAGTTCTTTGAGTTTTAACAGCACATTACTATAGTCAAAAAAGTAAACATGTTTGTACGGCAAGTCCTGCCCCACTCCTACTGCGCCTATCACGCACATAAAGGTTATAAAACCGTAAGTCATATTAGGTTGCACAATCAAAAGCGCTATACTTCCCAACGCCATCAGCCACAGATAAAACTTGGCAGAATTGCGCACACATTCGCTCACACTGTTGGGGAACGAGTTTTTGTAACTGAAAACAGCATTCTCCACATCGCGGATGGCGTTCTGACAGTTGTTTTTAGTCAGCTTTAGCTGTTTGGTCTCCATGTTTTTATTCTTGTTTTCCATAATCATCACTATTTAAAAATTGTAAACCCGTCTTCGATAAAACCGCCGATAATAGCATTTGACGGGATAAGCATATTTGGAATAAACGGCAGCAGCATAGCCAGCACCAAAAAGATTGCGAGCTTGATACGTTCGCGGCGGCGTTTTTTAGTAGCCTTGTCGATAACGTCGCTGAGCTTAGCCAGATAGGTGCGCGCCTCCTGATTGTCGCCATAGAAAACCTCCACAAAACGGGTGTACTTGTTGTAGGTGTAGAGTGCCTCAAAATAGGCGGAATTTGATTTTGCGGTAAGCGAAGGCACTATAAGTTTCAACGCTCCGATGGCAACCGGTGCAAGCAGAATAAGTATCACGAGAAACAAGCCTGTCAACGCGCCCGACATCTTTGCCATCAATCCTGCGTAGAGCGGCATCGAAATATACACCATCATCATAAACACAAAGAAAATCTTGCCAAACTGGTCGCGCACCACATCAATAAACGACGGATTTGGCGCATTTAGCAACTTATTGGTAGATTCTTCGATATTGCTAATCAGATTTTTAACATTAAAATCCGATGCGAGGCGGGCGTGATGGACATAGCCGCAACTCGGGCAGACATTGCTCATAAAGGGAAACGGCGCACCGCACTTAGGACAGTTTTTGATATTCTCTTCCGTCTTTTCGGTACGGAGATTTTCGGAACGGATAATTTCTGCCTCCTCGCCAGAGATATTCACAGCCTGCACTGTGGAACTTTTTTCTAACTTGATGCCGCAATACATGCAGTCTTCGGAAATCAACGGAATCTGCGCACCGCAACCCGGACACGAGCAGAGTTCCTCCTTAGCCATTGTTTTGAGCCTCTGGTTGAGCATATTGTCCAAAAAGGCGTTGATTTCCTGCTCAGAAACGCCTTCCTCTAACGCCACCCTGACTATAGTCTGCCGCTCCTTGAAAGTAAGCACGCGGTCTTGCAACGCAAGGCGGGTTAGGTCAAATATTTTCTTCGATACAGCCATAAAATGTGATTTAATAGTTTTTTTCAAATATAAATAAAATGCTTCCGCACATTTGTTTTTGTCGATTTTTCAACCGCAGCTATAACTTCTGAAATGCAATCGTCTTTGTCTTTAAGAAAATACAGCTTTCTTCATAATTGTGATAATTTATAATTCAAATACATTTCCAACTCCTTGGAATTGAATGTGTAATAACCTCCGCTTTTGTATTTTTTCAAGACATAAATATAATTAATAAAATCATTACTGCAAATAATTTTTGTCAAAGCATTCATGCCCACCTGCGTTATTATATACAAACCGCTGTAAACACCGCAGCCCGGCGGCACAGAATTGAGCTTTATGCTTTTAACGTCTTTTATAATAGTGTTGATTGCATATTTCTGCGTCCAGACATCTTTCAAAGCCTGAGTGCGCCCGTAAAGATACCAATCGGTATTTTCATATTCTGATTTTCCTTTCAAAAGTTGTTTCTTGTGCAATTCGAGATAAGATGCGATTTTGCTGTTAGAAAAAATAATATTTTTCGACAGAGGCTTTCCGTTTATGTCGTAAGGGTAAAACGCCTTGCTCCATCTGCCTGTCGAAGCTTTGATGGTGGGAATCACATAATCTTCAAATGGAAATTCAAAACCAATAAACACCGGGTCGGCAAGAGTGGCAAAACCGTTTTTCACCTGTGCCACCTTAGGATAATTAGCTGTAAATATGTATTTTAACACACACAATGTATTTTTATCAGCGAGATACATCTTGTTGCCTATAATAGAATCCTCGATATGAAGCTCCTCTGATATATTTTCACCATATATTTGATAAATAAAAGTTTCATGAACAACTGATTTTTCAAAGAGCGAAATCATTGTGTAAGTGGTTGCGTCAAACGCCTGAAAATGACCCAAATCGATAAGCCTGACAAGGTTTCTGTGCTGCCTTATATACTTGCGCAAAACACCGCCCGCCACACTGTTGATCCACGACGAAGGTGTTATGTAACAGAGTTTCCCGCCGTTTTTGAGCATATTGAAACCAATTTCAAAAAACACCAAATATAGATCGGTCATTCCGCCCTCGGCAAACTTATATTTTTTTACAGCATCATAGTTTTCAAGATTGTGGACACGCACATAGGGCGGATTGCCTATCACAAAGTCCATTTTGCCGTTAAACGCATCAACAGTAAGAGTGTCTGCGTTTAGCACATCCCATTTTACGTTTTTCAAACCGCTTTGAGCAGCCACCTCGTCAAGATTACGGCAACAGTTCTGATACGCTCCGGCATCAAGCTCAATACCATGTACAAACGTTTCAAGATGGTGTTTCAAATCATTTCCATCATAAGCGGAAATATAACGGCGAACAATTTCGCATAGGAAAGCCCCGTCGCCGCAACTATTGTCGATAACGTGCCTATTTACCACAAAATCGCCATTATACCCCGCTGTATCAAGTATTTGCGTTACCAAATACAGCGGAGTAAACACCTGTCCTGACTGCTTTTTATTATCCTCTGTTATCATCAAACGCATTTCTATAACTCTTCCAAGTCCAAATCATATAATCTTTGTTACGCAAATTCCAATCAACAAAATTGTGCCACCTCCGCAAGAAAATAGCGTGATGGCAGCTATTGGGATGTAAGTAAATATTTTTTCATAATACAGAAGAAATTTATATCAATTAACTTTGCAAATATAGAAAAAAATTTTGGTTAGGTTAATAAATTTTATAGTTTTGAATTGAAAACAACGGTATGCCCGACACTATACGGCACAAATGGTTCTCGGCACCGACTCCTACGTCGCTACCCGTGCCCAAAGCCAAATACACCGAAGGCGAGCCAATAACAGTATTGATAGAAGGAGATTATCCGCCTCGAGTTTATTGACACAAAATTCCAATACATTATTCCATTAATAGCTGAAGGCAAAGCCGACATGGCAATATCAGGAATCACCATCACCGACGAACGCGCAGAAAAAGTCCTGTTCTCAAAACCTTACAATAATGGCTATACATTAATAGTGTCGATGAAATATTACGACTAAGGAATAACATATACACATATAATACTCAATTATTCAGCGATTTGAAAAAAAAGCAAAAAAAAATATAAAAAAACAGCGTAAGAATTTGCAGATACAAAAAAAACCTCTAAATTTGCATCGCAAAAACAAAGAACGATCTTTAAAACGGGAGTATAGCTCAGCTGGTTCAGAGCATCTGCCTTACAAGCAGAGGGTCATAGGTTCGAATCCTGTTACTCCCACGTTAATTGACAATAGAAAGGAGACAATTAAAAATCCGTTCACAAACGGGAGTATAGCTCAGCTGGTTCAGAGCATCTGCCTTACAAGCAGAGGGTCATAGGTTCGAATCCTGTTACTCCCACAAGGTTGTTTAAAATTATGAAATTAGTTGTGTTAATTATGAATTGACGGGAGTATAGCTCAGCTGGTTCAGAGCATCTGCCTTACAAGCAGAGGGTCATAGGTTCGAATCCTGTTACTCCCACTTTTTCTCAAATTCTTAAAATTTAAAGTTGTTGGCCAGATGCTCGTAGCGATACGAGCATCTGGTTTTTTTGTAATCATGAAATTTAGTAGGATTTCCTACTCGGCGGAATTGTCGGAAGATTCGGAGTCTTGCAACGGACTGTCGCCGATAATGTCCTCTTTCTTGAGCTGTTCGCCCACCCCGTCGTATTTGGCAAAGCTCTGGCGCATAATGGTATCCGCCTGTTTGTTCTTGATGTCGGTGTAATCCTTGATCGAAAGGTTGCCGTCGAGAAATGCCGACGCCATAGCTTTCTGCACTTTTTCTTCGGCAAGGATAAGCTCTGCGCGAGCCTCCTCAGCCATAGCCTTAGCACGAACCGACTTGAGGCTTGCGCCCACGTCGCTGCCCACTTTCAAATCCGACACGTCGACAGAGAGAATCTCGTATGCCGAACTCTTGCTGAGGTTGGCGTTTTCCACACGGTCGGCAACAAGGTAAGGGTTCTGCAGAATCTCGTTGTGGTTTTTAGCCAAACCAATTTGAGTGGCAAGCCCCTCGTTGACACGTGCAAGCACAGTTTCCTCGCTTACGCCGCCGATAATGTTTTTGATATGCGAACGTATTGTAACTTTCACTTTCATAGTAATTTCCACACCGTCGCGGGCAATACCGCGCACGCCGTCGGTTTCTACCACACGGGGCGTGATAGCGGATTTAACAGCCTCCACAACATCGATATTTGAAAGGTCGATAGCGGCAATATCCTTGAACTCAAAATCTGGAAGGTCGGCTTTTTTGGCAGAGATGTATGCCTCGATGGTTTTTTCGAGGTTGCCGCCTGCGAGATAATGCTCCTTGAGGTCGTTGAGCGAGATGCTGAACCCTGAGTTGTCGGCCACAATCTTAGCCTTGATAAGGTCGATAACGTTGACACCAGCAAGATAATAAGCGGCAAGCTCGGTAACGTCCACATTGATTTTGGCATTCTTGGCCATTATTAGCGCGTGAATGATAGCAGTAACGTCTACCTTGGCAAGATACTGCTGAGCCATTTCCTCTACCGAGATTTTAAGCTTGGCGTTGCCCGCGCGGATAAGCGTGTCAACCACCACGGTGATGTCCACACCAGCAAGATAGTGGTCGCAAAGCTGCTTGGGGTCGAGGCTGAGGTGGGCGTTCTGCGCCTTTACAAGTAGGTAAAGAATTTTTGACTGCGGAATATTCTGCCACTTCATCTTGATAAGCAAGAACCAAGAAACCCGCACTTTGGAAAGCCTGGCCTGAAACCACAATTTGAGAGGCACCAACGCAATGAAGAAGTACACCACCGAGGCGGCAATCACAAGCGCGATGAGAATCACAAGAACGGTGTCCCACACGCTACCTTGGTTAGTAACTGTGGTATTGTCGGTAACAGTGTCGGATACCAGTTCCGACGTATCTATGTTCTGGTAAAGATCTTCGTCATCGTTGGCGGTGCACGACTGAACAAACAGCAGCACTAATATCAGACCTATGGTATAAAAAAACTTTGTCATCATGCGTTGTTTTGAGTAGTAAAAAATATTTTCGTTACAAAAATATATAAATTTGCTATACTAAAAGTAATTTATTCTATTTTTTTTATCAAATAGTATAAAAACTATTCAATATTTTCGTATCCGGTTTCGATTGACTTGGATTTCTCGCTAAGGAGGTTTGCCTTGTGCAACTCGTTGAAATTGGGTTTTGTACCGTCTTTGTATTGCTGAACCATCGCTATACGGAGGTCGGCTTCGGCTTTGGCTCTATCAGCCTCGGCACGTATAATCTGCTTGCGGCTCTTAATTTCGGTTTCGCGGAGCTCAAGCTCCGACTTGATATTCTTGCCAATCTCCAAATCGTAGATATTCACGTCGAGGAGCTGGTAGGCGCAGTATGTATTGAGCTGCGTTTCGGTGGCACGTTCGTAACCGGTCTTAATTTCGCGTTTCGACTCCTCCTCGTTAATCATCTTCAGCACCTCGTGCGAAATCGGCGAAAGGTTGATTAGAATATCCTCGTGAGTGTCGTAAGATTCAAATTTGGTAACAACAGCCTCGTTAATACGCTTGCACAATATGCTGAGTCCGTAACCGTCGAAAATGAGTTCCATCTTGCCCCGGACTGTAACATTGATTTTGGGAGTAATCTGCACACCCGACTTGCAAACCACAGTCAAACAGTTTTTTACATCAATAACCTGCGGATTCAAAGCCCATGCGATGGCCTCAGCCAAGGTATACTGACCCGACCTAAGAATTTTGCCGGCAAGCAGCATATCAAGTTTCAAACCGGCCTTCTGCGCCTTCTGGATACACTTGATAGTCTCGAGCACCACGCCGAACTCCAGAAAATGCTTCCTTACCATACGGGTATTTATTCCATACTTGCCCTCGGGGGCTTCTGCTTCGTAGTCTTTGGCAATCTTCATGGCTTTTACACAGTCGTAAATGTCGGCGTTTGGTTTAGAATAGTCGATAAGGTCGTCTTTGCTAATATCGGCATCAAGCCCGGTAACCTTGATATAATAAAGCGATTTTACAAATTTCATCACGTCAGAGCCGGTGGTAACATGATAACGCATTAGTTCTTTGAAATACAAATCCAAACCATACGCCTTAGCCTTAATGATAGCTGCTACCAAGTTGTTCATCTGCTCGCCCGAAACATTGTGGAGTATCAAATCTTTTGGGTCAATGGTAATACCGTTGTTCTTGGCCTTGATAAGGTTTGAAATAAGATTGTCGAAATCGTCATCGGTGAGCGCATAAAGATCTGATTCAGAAAAATTCAAATACAACTGAGCATTGTGTGCCCTAATCATTGCGTTGGTAAACCGCGTAACATCGCGGTGATAGTTTTTGTAAAGGTTCTTGAGCAATGTGGTGGTAATCTTGAAGGCATCCTTGTACTCGTTGATATTCTGCACCTTGTTGACACGGTAACTGCTTTCGTCGTCGAGAAAAATACCCGCGCTGTTGGCACGAATCATGGCATAGATAATAAGTTTAAGTCCATCCTCGTCAATCTCGTTGATTAACGGACGTTCCTCAATATCAAGACCTTCGTTCTTTGCCATAATGTCGAGGCTAACAAGCTGGCTGAAATCCTTCTTGTCGTTGATATATCGCAGGGCTGTCTCGTAGCTGATTCTAAGATTTGCATTGTACTGATCAGCCCAGCTGCGGGCGAAAGTCTCCACATTCTGCTTGTTTTTGACGATGCTTTTGGCTGCAGGCTTTGTCTCTGGCTCTGCTTTGGCAAACGAATATGCTGAGTCGTGCTGTTCTACAGCCTCCTCCTCGTCGGTAAGCTTTGTAGGTACAAACTCGGCGTTGGATGCCTGCGCGTTTTTAGCGTCATCAACATTCTGTTGCAAAATTTCAGCTACACGGCGCAGCATCTCAACCGTAAACGACGGATCTACCTGGTTAATTATATAATAACTATAAATAAAAAGCTCGATATTGTTGATTTTCTGACTTTTGGCAATTTCGATAGCCTCTTTGAGATCTACGCTTACAGCATATTCCTTAGCGCATTTCAAAACCGCGATAATACGTTCCTTCTGTTTGGTTTCCAAAGTTTTAGCCTTATTGTACCAAGGATTGTTCCAAGGATGGATGCCAAACTCGCGCAAAGATTTTGAAAATTTTGTATTGCGGTCTTTGAGCATGAAATAGGTCATGACCAAGACCACAATAATCAAAACAAGTGCTACAAGAAACAATACAAATTCCATAAAAAAACGATATTTATTGTTTTACGCCGTTGATAAAAGTTACCACATACGATTCGGTATAACCCATTTTTACAAGATTAGCTCTAAGCTGGTCGGCCTGTGCCCTTGTGTCGCAGTCACCAACAGTGTAAACTGTATATTCTCCGCTCTGCGAAGTATGCACGGGATAGCTTTTTTTGAGTTTTTCCATCTTGTTTTTGTTATCCTTCGAAAGCGCTGACTTGTATGCGCCTATCTGCACACGGTAAATTGTACGGTTGTTGGCGGCAGGTTGCGTATTGTTTGACGAAACCGCGCCGGCGTTTTTGCCGCCTGACACTTTTATAATATAGGCATCTTCGTAACCGCAAGCCTTCATGGTAGAGAGGTTTGCCTTGGCTATGTTCAAATCGGTGGAAACACCTGTGTAATAGCGGTATAATCCGCCTTCGTTCTGGTCGTAGAAAAGCTGATTGACATTAAACGCCGATTTGGTGAGCAATGTAGGAACAGATGAAATCTGCACTGCGTAGGCCGTGCCGGAGATGTTAGACAAAGGCTGCGCGTCGGTAGTACCAGAGGGCTGCGAAACCACCTGGACGGGAGTTGCGGGCTGCGGAGCGGGAACTACCGGCTGCTGGTATGCGCTGAGCTCTTTGAGTTCGCGCTGAACCTGCGACTGATAACCCTGCTGTTTTTCGGCGTTGGTCTTCGCTGTGGCTACGGCAGTCTTTTTACCGTTGACAAAGGCCGAAACCACCGACTGCTTGTAACCGCCGTTCTTAGCCATTGCCTGAGCAGCAAGAGCCGCATCGTAAGTCTTATACGACCCAAGATAGTAACGCATATAGTTCTGATTTTTAAGTTTTTCAGCTACAAAAACATTAATTGCTGGAAAGTCTACAGGCTCGGGCATCTCTTTGTAAATGCCGGTCTCCACTGTGAAAATTGTTCCAGCAGGAAATGAATATGGTTTCAACCTCTGGTCTTCGCCGGTGTAATACCATGTGGAAACAGCCGGAGCGTTAGAATTTGAAACCGGAATTTTGTCCTTAGCACCCGAGGCTACAACCGGCTTGGGAGCTGCCGGTGTAGTTGTAGTAGTAGTTTTGGGTTTTGAGGTAGTGTTTGACTTAGGAGTTGTGGTGGTAGTGGCAGGTGTTGTGGTGGCAGGCGAGGGAATAGGCTGCGCCTTTGGGTTGTTGACATTGGTATTACCATTGCCTGTGCCAGTTTGTGCAACGGCATTACCCGACTCGTCGTCACTCTCATTAAAGTCAGGCGGCACACCGTTGGTTCTGGCAGTAGCCTCGTTAGCTGCTATATTCTTGTCGCTGGTGAGAGGCATACCGAGATACGATGCAATGGCGTTTTCCATATTGGCTATAGCCTGCTGCTTCAACTCGTTACCCTCGCAGAGGATGGTGTATTTCTCTACCTTGCTATACTGCTTAGCGGCGGAAGTCTCGTAAGTTTTTGACATATTGAAGAGGTTGACCGCCTGATCTTCGTAAGCCTTTGCGGTAGAATTGTTTGTGCGAATCTTTGGAATATACTTCTGATAAAGTTCGAAAAGTGCGTTGTTGGTTTTAACGTTCTGATTGATAGCACTTACAAAAGCCGAACATTCGTTAAGCTCCTCCTCCTGCGCCATCTGCTCGTAGTATTCTCTTTCGGTAACTGTAACAGCCTCTTTTGCATAAACTCGCATAGTGTCCGCCTTGCTACCGTGTCCGCGAGCCTTGAGCATCTGCTGCGAAGCGTTTTGTTCAGCGTCGAACTGTTTTTTCATGGCGGTGCGGTCTGCTTCGGAAACTTTCAGGCTATCAACAAATTGATCGTAACGTATGCGGTAGATATTGTTGTCGGTGGCAAAGTCGTAATGCTGAGGAGCTTGCAGCACAGGCATCTCATCTTTAGCCACATTGCCCGAAGGCGAAGGCTCGGGATTGACATTCGTAGGCAAGAGATATTGGGTATAATCCACCTCCTTGTCGTTGTGAAGAATGGCGAATGCAAGTTCCTGATTGGCAACAGCTTTGTTGAGTTTGTGGTTAATAGAACGGCAAACCTGCAAGATGTTGTCGCTGGTAACGGTTTTTCTGTCGTCGTCCACGGCGGCGTAGAGTTGCTGAGCCTCGTCCGCAAGTTTTTTTGCAGCCTTACCCCGTGCCGACGAAGTATCAGTAATTTGTTTTTTCAACTCCGACGTGTACACTTCTTTGAAAATGGTGCAAGCGGTTTCAAATTTTTTAAAAGCGTCAAGCTCGGCACTGGATGCTTTGGCGCGGAGCTTGGCAATCTTTTTGGTGTTTTTCGAGCTCTTGTCGTCGCCACGTTCCAAGTCGTTGGCCTCGGTGTCGTAAGCGGCCTTTTGGAGCAAACCTTCCTCGTACTTGCCACGGAGTTTCTCAGCCCTTGCGAGCTTCTTGAGCTCCTTTTTGGTAAAGAGCGAATCGTAATAGGGACGGTCGCACAATTTAAACGAACCGCATGGAGATGTTATTTGGTTGACATACAATACATTATTAGACATTTCGGGCAATTTATCCATCGGTGTAAATGCTACCGACAACATTGCGGGTGCGGCTATTGCCAAAGCCAGTTTTAGAATTTTCATCTTAGTCTGAAAAAATTATAGTTTCGCTTACAAATGTAATCTATATTTTGATAATTTCAAAATTTTTGATTCCAGAAACACAAAATAATAATTTTTTTTGCAAAAAAAAAGGCCGCAAAACAGCGACCTTCAAAAAAGTACCGAGGAAGAGATTCGAACCCATGACCCTCGGATCCACAATCCGATGCTCTAACCAACTGAGCTACCTCGGCCAATTTTTTCGGGTGCAAAGTTAATGTGTTTTGATGTTATTATGCAAATTTTTTTAATAAGTTTTTTGTAATATTTTTCAATAAATTGATTATATGACTGTTACAAAGCAGCATTATGCAATAATTGATTTTTTATAACGAATAAACACGCAAAAAATTTGACGTTTTGATAATTGAGCGTTATTTTTGCAGAGATTTTTGCCGCAAGATTGGCAGATACAGTTAGAATAGTTTTAAAAATGAAATCAGTTTTCTATCATATAAACAAGAGCAATTGGCTGATAAAATTTGCAACAGCCTTATTATTAATAGTGTTATCGTCGGCAGGAGACGTTACTGCACAAAAAAGCAAAAGCAAAGAGAAGGATAAAAACAAAAAAGACTATCCCCTCAAAGTAAGTATGTGGACTCTTGGCAAAGACTGCGGCCCTGTGGAGTACGATATGGCGCAGGACACTTCGCTGCACATGTTCCAAATCTACGACAAGAACGACAAACACTCGTTGTCGGTTACCAACCTCGGCAACATGGGTTCCCCTTATATATCAAACATTTTTGACGACCGTC
This sequence comes from Bacteroidales bacterium, assembly GCA_017543645.1. Next base: position 39,645 of record JAFYFR010000101.1, on the reverse strand, counting down.
CCATCAACAAGTGGAACTCGATAGTGTTTTTTAACTATTTAGACGATTTTTGGAACGTTCCCGAAAACACCAAATATTATCAGGTAAACCACCCTTACACATGGCTCTACTATGCCACAGCACCAAAGGCTCGCAACTGCCAGATTGTAGACTTCACTCACACTCAGAACGTTAACAGCCGACTCAACTGGGCGTTCAACATCAAGCTCGACGGCAGCAAGGGACGGCTTTCGAGCCAGCAGACAAGGCTTGTGTCGTTTGCTCCAAATATCAGCTATAGGGGAAAGCATTTCAGCCTGTACACTTATTATAAGTTCAACAAATTCCAGATTCAAGAAAACGGCGGCATCATCGACTCAATGGACATCACCAACAGACGTTTCAACACCAAGATGGAAAAAAGCGACAACCTCTGGGGCTACCGTCACTGGGGCTTGGTGAGCGAATACTCTATCGGTTCCACCGACTTCAAAATTATCAACGACACCACACGCCAAGAGATTTACACTCCGCGAATTGCATTCAACTATGTGTTTGATTATGAGAAAGAGTTCCGCGCATACACCGACAAGGACATGGACTCCACGGTATATTCGCAGTTTTTGAAACGCACACCCACCACGTTCGACTCGATATATTTTCACCGATTCACCAACAAATTCCAACTGAAAATTTGCGAGGGACAGCTCCGTGGTCTCTCGCCCGGACTGCGCGGTGCCATAGGAGTAGAACATGAAAAATACCATGCGCTCGGCAACTATATCGAAAACACAAGTTCGGTAATCAAGGAAAACACATTTTTCGAGGCAGGAGTATTCAAAAACAAATCGCGCAACCTCTTTCTCGGTGCCGACTACAAGCAGTACATCTACGGTAGCAGACTGGGCGACATGGAGTTCAACGCCAAACTCGGTTTCAAAATATTTAAACAGCACACCGACACTGTAAACGGATATTTGAACGCGAATTTTGATTTCTACAACCTCTCTCCAACATATTTTGAACAATACTATTTTGGCAATAACTACAAGTGGAACAACCGTTTTGAGAATAGTCAAACCATGCGCTTAGGCGGCGAGTTCGGAATCCCGAGGCTGCATTTCAAAGTGTCGGCATCGAGCCACCTGATTAGAAACTACATCTATTTCAACGAAGAGGCTGTTCCCGCACAGTTAGACAAAGACAGCGTGCTTTCGGTTAACACCATAAGCGTTACCAAAGACTTTTTTGTATGGCACGTGGGGTTTGCCAACAGGTTTACATGGCAACAGACCAACCGAAACGAAATTCTCAACCTGCCGCAGTTCTCGCTCTACCACTCAACATATTTCGAGTTTTACCTTGTGCCAAAAGTGTTGCTCACACAAATCGGCGGCGAAGTACGCATCACCAGCGAATACAAATCTTACGGATACAGCCCCGCCACATCGGTATTCTATCCTTCGGGACGTTACAACGTGGGTAAGTACCCGGTTTTCAATGCTTTCTGCAATATCAAAATCAGGGGTGTGCTGATGTTTTTCAAGTGGGAACACCTCAACGACGGCGTTTACCAAGATTTTTACGCGCCCGCCGACTGCTATCCTATCACCGATTTGCACTTCATGTTCGGAATTTTATGGAGGTTTGGCGACTAATACATAGTTAATAATCAACCGCTTACAAATAAAAAGTAAAGAAAATGCTTTTTAATATTAGGGTATTTTGCCTCACAAGTGTCTTAATAATGTAAACAAACTAAACAAACAGACTAAACAAAACATGTGCCTTACCGAACCGACACTTTAAGGCCAAACATACCTAAAACGTTTTTGAATTATTTTTTTAAAACCTAACAAAAAAACGGACCAGTTGTAAGGTTCGTTTTTTTTTATTACAAACATTCCCTGCGCGTAGGATAATTCTCGCGAAAATATTCAAATTTTTCGGGTGAAGTTTTCAGGTTTATGCTGTCGGACATAACATTATATGAGCGCAAAACCAATTTAAAATCATTCAATTGGTCGTAATTAAGACTTAAACCCGGATATTGACTGGTATTTGGTATCCAACTGTCTAAACCGAGATTAAAAAACTTACTTAAACTTCTAATAATCTGCATAGTAGCATTTGCTTTGCCGTCTACCGAATAACCTGCAATGTGAGGTGTTCCGATAAAAACACGGTTGAGCAATTCATGATTAATATCTGGCTCGTTTTCCCAAACATCAAGCACGGCGGTGAGTAGTTGGTTATTATTTAAAGCCGTTAAAACAGCCTGATTATCAGCCACTGCGCCTCGCGAAGAATTTATCAGCACAGCACAATCTTTCATTTTAGAAATAAATTCATCGTTGCAAAGATGGTGAGTTGCAAATTCTCCCGATGCGGTATATGGCACGTGAATATCCACAATATCAGAATGTCGCAGCAAATAATCGAGCGAACAGAAATCGTATTCCTTATTGCCTGATAATTGAAGCGGAGGGTCGTTCACCAAAACATTCATTCCCAATTGTTTGGCCGCTTTAATAACCTTTGCACCCACATGCCCCGCTCCTATCACTCCGATGGTCTTATCTTCAAGTTCGAAGCCGTAATATTTTGACATACAAGCTAATACCGAAACAACATATTGGCACACCGAACCCGAATTGCAGCCCGGAGCGTTAGTCCAAAATATGTTGTTTTGTTCGCAGTATTGAGTGTCAATATGGTCGTAACCTATTGTGGCAGTGCCGATAAACTTAACATTGCTGCCTTTGAGCAATTGTTCATTGCAATGTGTACGGGTGCGCACCAAAAGAGCATCGGCATCTTTTACTATTTCGGGTGTAATTTCGCGTCCGGGTACAAAAACCACATCAGCGATACCGTCGAACACACCGTCCAAAAATCTGACCTTGTTGTCGCAAACTATTTTCATAATTTTATCCGTTTTTGAAATATTATTTAAAACTTTGCAAAGGTATTGTAGAAATAATAAACCTACGCTATGATTGTAAAAAAAATTATCGCCATAATAGCTGTTGTGTCGGTAGCACAGAACGTATCGGCTCAAATTGCGGAAGAATTTGCAGCACAAGGCGTTAAAACCGTCGAGTTTAGAAAAACCGGTGCCGAAATGGGTATGCCATTATGCACTTTGGGCGAAAGCCTGACACTAAGTTTCGACGTGCTGAACGACCCCTACCGCCAGCTATCGTATTCCATAAGGCATTGCAACGCTGATTTCGAGCCCGACGACCTCGACTTTTACGAGTTTGCCGACGGATTCAACAACAGGATTATCGACAAGTCAAAAAACTCGTTCAACACCCACAGCCTCTTCACACATTATATTATAGATATTCCCAACAACGACGTACAACTCAAAATCAGCGGCAACTATATCATCAAAATCTTCGACGAGTCTGACCCTGAGGAAATTATCCTTCAGAAAAAGTTTATGATAGCCGAACCCGAGACACTATTAGCAGTAGAGGCGCAGACCGAGCGTCCGTTCTTAGCCGAACACTCTGTAACTCACCAACAAATAAAAGTAAGCATCGACAACAGCAGGCAACGTATGTCGAACCCGGCAGGATTTCTCAAAGTATACGTAGAGCAAAACAACGACATCAACCACCGTCACAAATTAGAATACAACTTTGCCGACACTTACACACTCCGCTATCACCAAAACGATGGCGGAAACATATTCCCGGGCGGAAACGAATACCTCTATTTCGATGCCAAAGATGTGAATTTCAAAGCATTAGGAATCGACAGGATAGAGTACCGAAACGGTCTTTACAACTACCAGCTTTCGGTGCATTACCCTACCGAGGTGTCGTATTCATACAAAGAAGACATCAACGGACAATACTACGTAAAAAACGACCGTGGATTCGACCGCGACTTGGAATCTGACTATATCAACGTGCTTTTCCGCCTCAACTACACTCCGGCAGAGGAAGGCAAAATGTACGTTTTCGGTGCGTTGTCGAACTACTCGTTTGCAGAAGAAAACCTGATGACCTACAACCAAGCCAACGAACTTTACGAATGTACAATGCTCCTCAAGCAAGGTCTCTACAACTACACCTTTATATTATTACACGACGACGGCACAATGGAATATCCCGACGGCTCGTGGTACAATACCGAAAACAACTATCTCATAACCATTTACAACACCGACTATGCCAACCGTGGCGACCGTCTTGTTGTTTTTAAAATTATTAATACAATGAAATAGATTAATTATACGTTATTTATTGACATGGAATAAAATTTGTTGTATATTGCAACAAAATTAATAACGTAAAATTTTTAACTTTAAAAAAACAATTTATCATGAAAAAAGCAATTTTATTAGTAGTCGCATTATTTATGACAAGCGCATTGTTTGCACAAGAAATGTCGCAAGAGGCTAAAAACTACCGCGCAGCAGTAAAAACATTTCTCACAAGCGAAGGTTATTCTCCCTACATTGATGACGATGACGAATCACTCTGCTTTAAAAAAGAGGGCACATTGTACTGGATATTCTTTGAGTCACAATCACCAGTTTATGTAGAATTTCACGGAGAAGGATTCAACGGCGATGGCGTAGACCGCAATGCCGCACTCAAAGCAGTTAACGAACTCAACAGAACAAAACGCTGTGTAAAAGGTATGGTTACCACCAAAGGCGGCATATCTTTGTCGATTGAGTTCTTTTCATCATCACCCGATCAGTTCAAAAAAACATTCAACAGCAACTTAAATGCCTTGGTCGGTGCTAAAGAAACCGTAAAAGACAAATACCAAGAGTATAAATAAAAACAACTCAAAAATAATCAGGGCTGTTGGAAACGATTTTCGACAGCCCTTTATTTTAATCATTCACAAAATTTTTCAAATCGCTCGATCTGCCGAACACCACAATAATGTCGCCAACCTCCAAAATGGTGTCGGGCGTAACATAGTCGAGCACCTCCTGTTTCTCCTTAATCTTGCCGAGCAGTGTCTTGTGCTGAACCTTCTTGATAATTGTAAGCACGTTGAGATGGTATTTCTGACGGATGTCGGTCTCTATCACCTTCTTGCCATAATAACGCTCGGGCAGCTTAATCTCCACCACCTTATGCTTGTCGAACAGGCTGTAAACGTCCATCGCGCCTGTAAGACTTAGCATCTCGGTAAGACGGTTGGCGGTATCTTCCTCAGGATGAACAAATTCGGTGATGCCAATAGCCTCCAGCACCCTCTGATGAGTTTCGGAAATAACACGACTCATCAAACGTTTTACATTCAGCTGTTTGAAAGTGGCGTTAACCAAAATCGACGCGCCAATGTCCTCACCGATAGCCACTATCACGCAGTCGGTGTCTTTGTAGGGCAACGACGACTTAATGGCGTTAAAATCGGTACAATCGAGCATTGCAGCCGATGTAATCTTATCTTCAATAGCCTCAACCTTGCTCAACGACGAGTCAACACCGAAAACCTCGTTGCCCGCATTGGTAAGTTTTAACGCAAGCGATGAGCCCAAATTGCCGAGACCTACTATTATATATTTTTTTCCTTTCATAATCAATTGATTATCATTAACCTATATAAACTTTTTCTTTTGGATACATATATTTAAGCGACTTTGTTTTGGTAAATAACGCAGCCACAATAGTCAACGCTCCCACCCTGCCGATGTACATCAAAAACGAGAGCAGAATCTTGCTCGCGTCGCTAAGTTCGGAAGTTATGCCCATACTCAGTCCGCACGTGCAGTATGCCGACGTACACTCGAAAGCGAGATTCAAGAGAGTGGCGTCGGGATTGTTCTCCTCAAAAATCGTGAGCACAAGAGTGCCGACACCCAAAGCGGCGAGCGAAATCATTATTACCGCAAAAGCCTGACGCACAGTGCTGTTAGCTATCTTACGGCGGAAAACCTCAATTCTGTCTTTGCCGCGCAAAATACTAAAAATATCTAAAAGCGCAACGGCAAAAGTTGTGGTTTTGATACCACCGCCGGTAGACACGGGCGACGCTCCCACCCACATCAAAAACATCATTATCAACAATGTAGGAATACGGAAAAGCGAAAGGTCGCTATCGTTGAAACCTGCCGAGCGAGGCATCACTGAGTAATAAAACGAGTCGATAAGCTTGTACCAGAAACCATCATGCACAGAGAGCGAATTGCGGTATTCGAGCAGCAAAAATGCCGACATGCCAAACACCAACAGCACGATAGACACAATGGTGGCAAGTTTGGTGTTAACATTCACCACGCGAGGAAGATGCACAAACGGAATACCTTTCCACCCGAAATAAAGACGGAACTTGCGGGGCTGCGACGGCATAGAGAGTTTGGCAAAGGGTAATAACTTGTTGATAAACGACTTAATAGCAGTACTTGGCAGCTGGAACACAAAGTCGATATTTCCAAAAATCCAGTTTTTGAGATTGATTAGGAATTTTGACCCCGAATCCTGCAAGTTCATCAAAATGGGAAAACCCACGCCGCCAAGAATAGCCATAACCGAAATTATCACCTTGAGCGGATAGTTTAAAACCACAATATCGGAGGTCATGCTTCCCGGAACGGTTGTAAAGCCAGCATTACAAAACGACGACACGGCATTGTAAACCGAAAAAATCACCTTGTCGGACAAACCCGGAAAATTATCGTCGTACCTTACCGACAAAAAAATCAACAACGCACCAAACGCCTCGATAGAAAGCGTATAGGCAACGATTTTCAAAATAGTATGGAACGCATTTCCGAGACGCTCGGTGCCGGTCATGTTTCCGAGCATGGCACCAGCCTTAAACGAGCTCGTATCTTTGAAAAAATATACAATAAAGCAAGTGAATGTCATTACGCCCAAACCGCCTATCTGCAAGAGGCACAGAATGATACCTTGTCCCAAAGGCGTAAAGCCCACAGCCGAGTCGATACATTGAAGCCCCGTGATGCTCGTTGCGCTGGTAGCCATAAAAAACGCGTCGACAAACTTAATGCGCGTAACGGTGGCATTTGGCAGCATCAGAAGTCCCGCGCCAAGAAATATCAACAATATAAAACTAAGCGCAAACAATATCTCAGGCGTAACATTGAAAACCAAAACCTTGAACGTGGATTTGCTAACCTCTATAAAGAAAATACTGATAATAAGCACATAAACGAGGTTAGGACTTGTTATCAGCCTATAAAACCAGCCGTGATAGTCCACAGCGTCGAACAGGAATTTCACATTGAAAAAATAGAAAATCAAAAACGCAAAAAGCAAGACACGGATAACGATAAGGTATATCTTGCTCTTTTTTTCAAACATCGTGGGTATCCGCGTGGAAAAACTAAAGAAATAAACCAACAAATATACATAGTAATAATCGTGCAGAAGCGTGGTGTCGGTGCTTTCGTCGAGAAAACCAAACTCGTAAACAGTGGTAAAAAAAGTAATGATTGTGGAATAAAACAAAAACTGCTCAACTATCCTGTTGAGTTTTGATTTCTGATATTTCGACAGTCCTTGTTTTAAAAAACTAAGCATTACAACAAATTAATAATAAGGTATTTACCTTAAAGTTTTACCATCGGCGCTTGAACGGCGAGCCTGGTCTACTTTCCAACTGCGGACAAGACTTGCAAACTTAGGCTCAAAATATTCGGTAGGCGCGGGGGCGGGATTCATCACAAGTTTGCCGTCGGGACTTGTCATATAATACGATGGATAAGCCCTTATGTTATAATCTTTTAGCAATTGCATATCATCATTGTACCAAACCACAGGCCATGTGCAGTCGGGATTGTCGTCCATAAACTTTTTCATGTCGTTGTAATCTTGCGATACAAAAACAGTTACAATCTGCAACACGTCGGGAGAAAACTCTGTACGGATTTTTTTCAAAAGCCCGAACTCCGACTGCGCAGTATAACTCATTGGATTAAAGAATGTTATATATACAAATTTATTCTGCCCTTTCAACGAGAAAACATTTCCTTTAAAATCTTTCAGGTTAAAATCAGGCGCGTTGAAACCGTTCATAAGGCGTGTAAACTTGTACGAAAGAGTCTGCGCTATCGGGCGGAATTCCTTATTGGGCGACATCAACGCAAACGAATCTGTCACTGCCACAATGTACTCTTTCGGGAAAGTGTCGGCATAGTAGCTGTCGTACAGGCCTTTAAGTATCACATAATCGGCAAGACGGTCGTTGCCCGAAACTTTCGGATCGGATAACAAAATCCGTTTCAGCGTAGTGTAGCTACGGTCGTAAATACCAGAATATAAACCTTGTACTCTAATAATAGAAGATTTGGTGTCAGACAGTGGATTAACGAACATCTCGTTGAAAAGCTCCGCGTAAGCAGGATTGTTGTCAAGCACCTCGCGCGAGGAGAACATCTTGCTAACAATATCATCCTTGGTGCGCCGGTAGGCTGTGTAATCAAACAGCGCGAACTTGTAATCGCGGTAGTCGGTAAAAAACTTGTCGTTGAACGGGAATTTAGCCGCAATCACATTCTCAACGCTATCGACATACGCCTTGGAGACATTTTGAAAAGAATAAAAAACCGTGTTCAATGCCTGATTGTACATTATGTCGAACTCGGGAATCACCTTGTTCAGATCATTGTCGGCGCAGTTGAGGCACTTGATATAAAACTTTTCGGGCCTAAAATATGGATTAAGACGGTCTTCGATTGCAAGTTGCTGTTTCACAGGCAAAACAATCTGCAAATTGCATTTAGGCTGAACCAGCACCACACCTTTAAATACCGTCAAATCAATATAGCCCATAATGGTTTTGTCAAGCCCCGAAATTTTGAATGTGAAATTTCCATCCTCATCAACAGGCGCGGAGGCTATAACCTTCTCGGTTTTGGAGATATAGTCGCTGACAGCATAAAATTTAAGGGTGTCGCCAGCGTAAGTTTTTGCATTTCCGGTAATTACCGCCGGCTGTGCTAAAATACGGCAACACCACACTGCAACGCACAGAGTGAACAAGAATTTTTTGACCATCTCTAACCAACAGACTTTAATGTTTTAATATCTTCTTCTCAAAACTGCCTGCGATTGTTCAAATTCTACGGTTTTGGCGTACTCTACTTTGGCGGCTAACTTTATGGCGTCTTCAGCATTGATAGCCACCGCGGCAGTTTTCAACACAAACTTTGTGAGACCAACCTGAATTGTGTCGCCATCTTTTAGTTTCAAAGGCTTGTCGCCAAGACGGTCGCTATTGCCGTTGATATAAGTGCCGTTAAGACTCGGATTGCCCTGAATTTCGGCATTATCGGCAATAATATACTCATATTCAGAGCGTTCGTTCTTTTTCACAACCAAAACTGCGTGATTGCGGCTTACAAACAAATCGCCCTCAGTATAAACGTCGGGAATGTTCTGCGATGTTTTGCGACCTATGCGGTTGCGTCCTTCTTTAAGCACAAAGCTCTGTGGTTCTTTACCTTCCGTGTGCAAAATTAACCATCCTGCTGCATTGTTTTCCATAACTTTTCAATAATTAAAAATATCCGCCAAGTTAGAAAGTTTTTTTCAAAAAAACAAATTCTTTTTTCCATTACCTCAAAAAAAATTTTCACCACGCTTCCAATTTAAACAAACAGTTAATTTTTATTAAAGAGTTCGGCATAACAAAAAATGTTTCTATTTTTACCGAATATTTATAAAGAGATAAAATGGAATATACACTGCTGAGTTTCGCCACTTTGAGCGACTTTTTGAGAGAGGTGATCGGGTTGGATATACCCTTGCCTATACAGACTTACGGATTTTTTGTTGCCATAGCGTTTATCGTGGGTGCGTTTATCATGACCAAAGAATACAAACGCAAAGAGAACGAAGGGCTTATGTGCGCCCTCTACCATGTGGAAACCGTCGGCGAAAAAGCCAAGCCGAAAGATTTGATTCTCTCGTTTCTGATAACGTTTTTGATAAGCTACAAGGCAGTGGCTATAATATTCAATTACAGCGAGTTTTCCGAAAACGCGCAAGAATTTCTGCTGTCGGCACGAGGCAGTTTCTGGGGCGGACTAATCTGCGGACTTGCTGCTGCGGTTTACACTTGGTACGACAAGGACAAAAACAAGCTCGCCAAACCAAAAACAGTGATAATTAAGCAAATGCCGCATCAATTGGCTGGCAATCTATTGGTTATTACCGGCATTTTTGGAATTTTGGGTGCAAAGCTTTTTCACAATTTAGAAAACTTCGACAAATTTCTTGCAGACCCAATCGGCGAACTTTTCTCGTTTAGCGGATTAACATTTTTCGGCGGTCTTATAGTAGGCGGTACGGCAGGTGCGCTATACCTTAGAAAGATGAAAATCAGCTCGTTCCACACGCTCGACTCAGCGGCTCCGAGCATTGCATTGGGATATGCCTTCGGACGTATGGGCTGCGAGATTTCGGGCGACGGATGCTGGGGCGTGGTCAACAATAGTCCTTGTCCGTCGTGGCTTCCCGAATGGGCGTGGAGCTACAAATTTCCGCACAATGTTATCAATCAGGGCATTCCTATTACCGATTGCGGCGGACAGCATTGCAAAATTTTGGAAGAGGGAGTATACCCAACTTCGCTTTACGAAACGCTCATGATGCTCGCCATTTTCGGAATACTGATGCTCCTGAGGAAAAGAATCAATTTAGCAGGAATGTTGTTTGGCATCTACCTCACATTGCAAGGCATCGAACGTCTGCTGATAGAACAAATCAGGGTTAACAACAAGTTCATTTTCCTTGGCATGGAAGTTACTCAGGCTCAAATAATTGCTACATGTTTGATAATAGCCGGAGCAACCATAATATTCCTGACATGGAAATACAAAGACAAGATAAAAGAGATTTGCAAACCCGTAGAACAGATTCCGGACATAAAGGCAGAAATTGTTGAGAAAAAATAATTTAGGCTAAATAAGCGATGAAAGTTTCGGTGGTTATACTAAATTGGAACGGTGAAAAACTATTACAACAATATTTGCCATCAGTAATAAAATATTCACAAAATACTGATTGCGAGATAGTTGTGGCCGACAACCACAGTACCGACAAATCGTTGGAGGTGCTGCGCGAGGAATTTCCCGGGGTAAAAACAATAGAACTCGACAGCAACTACGGATTTGCCAAAGGCTACAACAAGGCGTTGAGTCTAATAGAAAGCGACTATTATATATTGTGCAACAATGACATAGAACTGAAAAGCGATGCTGTTACGCCGCTTATACAAGTCCTTGAAAACACACCTGACGCCGCCGCCGCCATGCCAAAAATCAAATCGCTAACAAATCCTGAGATGTTTGAATACGCAGGTGCAGCGGGCGGATTTATCGACAAGTTCGGCTACCCGTTCTGCCGTGGCCGCATTCTCGACAATGTAGAACCCGACAACGGACAGTACAACAGCGCAAAAGCAGAAATCTTCTGGGCATCGGGAGCGTTTATGGCTATAAAAGCAGACGTGTTTAAAGAGTGCGGAGGTTTCGACGAAAGTTTTTTTGCGCACATGGAGGAAATCGACCTCTGCTGGCGAATCAAAAACAATGGCAAAAAAATTATTTATTGCCCTGATGCTGAGGTGTTTCACCTCGGTGGAGCGACCCTCAAAACTGGAAATCCGCAAAAGCTGTATCTCAACTACCGCAATTGTTTGAAAATGATGTTCAAAAACCTAAGTTCCAAGCAGTTGCTGCCAATAATATGGTTTAGAATGTGTTTAGACGGACTTTCGGCGATGGTTTACATAGCCAAGCTTCAGTTTTCGTACTTTTGGGCGGTTCTGAAGGCGCATTTCGCATTTTATGCCAACATTCCGTCACTGATAAAGGAACGCAAAAAGCTCAAACCATCTATTGTAACATATTCACACAAAGAAATTTACAACGGTAGCATAGTCTACCAAAGTATTATAAAGAAGAGAAAAATATTTTTTGAATTTTAAAAAGATACACACCGTGTCCAATAAAGTTGTAATAATTCCTACTTATAAGGAAAAAGAAAACATCGAAAATATAATAAGAGTGGTTTTTAAACTGCCCGAACCGTTTGACATTCTGATAATTGACGACAATTCGCCCGACGGCACGGCAGATATAGTAAAAACGTTGATGACAGAATTTCCCGACCGTCTGTTCATGATTCAGCGCGAAGGCAAGCTCGGCCTGGGAACTGCATATATCACAGGCTTCAAATGGAGTCTTGAGCACGGCTACGACTACATTTTCGAGATGGACGCCGATTTCTCGCATCCGCCGGAGGATCTCATAAATCTTTATAACGCCTGTCACGATGACGGTTACGATATGTCGATAGGCAGCCGCTACATTTCTGGTGTAAACGTGGTAAATTGGCCTATGGGCAGAATCCTGATGTCGTATTACGGCTCGATGTACGTGCGCATCGTTACCCGAATGAAAATTATGGACACCACCGCCGGTTTTGTCTGCTACACTCGCAAAGTGTTGGAAGCCATCAAATTAGACAAAGTTAAAATGAAAGGCTACGGTTTTCAGATAGAGATGAAATTCACCGCCTGGAAAAAGAAATTCAAAATCAAGGAAGTGCCCATCATCTTTACCGACCGCAAGCAGGGAACATCCAAAATGAGCGGAGGCATCTTCGGCGAGGCAGTTTGGGGCGTGCTCAAAATGAAAATTTCAAGTTGGTTTAAAAAGTACTAACCTCTACCCTATCATAATGGATAAAAAAGCCCTCCGTGCCGAAATCCGCCGTCGCAAGGCAGGTTACACACCGGCAGAATTAGCCGCAATGTCGCGCAAAATATGCGATTCCATTCTCGACGACGGAGTGTTTTGGGCATCGCATTACATATTATTGTACAGTCCCCTGCCCGACGAAGTGGACGTTACACCTCTTATTTCCACCGCCTTTAACGCCGGCAAAACAGTCCTCCTCCCTGTTGTAGATGGCGAAAATCTTGTTTTAAAGCATTTTACAGGCTTTTCCGCCATGACCACCGGCTCGTTCAATATTTCGGAACCCACTGGCAATATTTTTCCCCGCTCTGATTATCACAAAATAGACCTTGCCATTATCCCCGGCATGGCATTCGACCATCACCGCCACCGCCTCGGACGTGGAAAAGGATATTACGACCGTCTTCTCCCCTATCTGCCCAACTCCTACAAAATGGGCATTTGTTTTGATTTCCAATATCTTGACGAAATACCCAGCGAGATGTTGGATATTGAGATGGATGAAGTGATAACAGATTACAACAAAGGTGTCATATACATAGGTAAATAAACAATACCGTTATCCTCTTTGTAATCACCTGTATGAATCACATACGGTGTAGACAATGCTAAAGAATATTTAGTTATGAACTTTTTAAGCGAAACGGTGGTGTAGTTTTTGGTGGACTTAACCTCAATCGGCGAGATATTATGACGGCTTGTAACATTGCTTTTACGCACAAGGAAATCTATTTCCATAGTCTGCGAAGAATCAGTTTTAGAATAATTAGAAAAGAAATATAACTCATGACCCGATGCTTTAAGCATCTGTGCCACAATATTTTCCACTAACATACCCTCGTTAATTTCGAGCTTGGAGAGCATAAGTTTGCGAAAAATTTCTTCTTTTGCTGTTTCTGCTTCGTTGAAAACCATGCTAATCAGCAAACCTGTATCACCCAAATAGCATTTAAACGACGATGAATCTTGCTTTAGTCGCAATCCGGCAGAAGGTTCCGATGCTGCATAACATACATTCACAACCATGGAATCTTCCAACCAAAAAAACGAGCTTTCATAATCTCTAAACCTCGCGTTATCATTCAATGCCGAAAGCCGAAATTTTTTTTCATGTTTCTGTAACTGACCGGGTAATGTATCAAAAATTTTCACCACCTTATTTTCATATCCTTTGGCATATTTACGGATATCTGAACGGTATAATTCCAAAATATCGCGTTTTTTGGTGTCGGCACGTTCAAAACTCTTAGTAGTGGCATATTCTAAAACAGCCTGCGGCATACCGCCAATTATAAGATACTGTCGAAAATAATCCATCGCTCTACGGTGCAAAGCGGGTGACAATGGTTTATGCTTTTCAAAACACTCTTTAATATAAGGCATCAGCATATCTTCGCCCATAGCCCACATAAACTCTTCAAAATCCATAGGATACATCTTTATCCTACGTTCTTCCGATGGTATTAATATATCGACAACGTTTGAATTAATGCTAACCAAAGATCCTGTTTCTATATAATCATATCGATGGTCGGCTACAAGGTATTTGATTGCTGCTCTTGCCTGAGGGAAAAATTGAATCTCGTCAAAAACTATCAACGACTGACGTTCAAACAAAGGTGTTCTAAAAAATAACGACAAACTTCTGAAAAGCCCATCATAGTCGTTTCTGTAATCAAGAAAAAAATCCTTGACATCATCTTCAACACGTGCAAAATTTATCAGAATATAAGATTTATATTCTCGCTTAGCAAATTGCTCAACGATATAACTTTTACCAACGCGTCGTGCACCATCAATCAACAAAGCTACAGCACCTTGCTCCTCCTGTTTCCACTTAAGAAGCTTATTGTAAATTTTCCTTTCCATATTACACCATTCCAAAGATTTATTTTGCCCAAAATTACACCATTCCAAGGATTTTTCCAAACAACTTTTACACCATTCCAAAGATTTTTAGTAAAAAACACACTTAAACAACTAAAAATCAGAGTAATATAAATAATAAAAAAAAAACAAAAAAAAATTAGTAATCAAACTTAGCAGTTACCCCCGAAATGTGCAATAATTATCCAAAAGATACCCCCGAAATGTGCAAAAATTAATCAAAAGTTACCTCCGAAATGTGCAAAGTTTTTTGTAATTTTGCGGTATAAAGTAAATGCACTATGATTAAAAGAGAAATAATAAAAGAGTTAAGAACGTGGAAATCAGATGAATTCCGCAAGCCATTAGTCCTTAGGGGAGCAAGACAAACAGGCAAAACCACGGTGGTAAATATGTTCGGTAAAGAGTTCCAACAATATATCTATCTCAACTTAGAAGAAGAAACGTCCAAAAACATCTTTTTGAAGTTTAGAGATATAGACCAGTTGATAGAGGCAATTTTTTTGGAAAGCAATAAACTTAAAAACATCAATGATACATTAATCTTTATTGACGAAATACAAGAAGTACCCCAAGCATTGAATATGCTCCGATATTTTTACGAAAAATATCCGCAATACTGCGTTATTTCTGCCGGGTCGCTACTCGAATCATTATTCGACAATAAAATCAGTTTTCCCGTTGGAAGAGTGGAATATAAAGTATTAAGACCATTGTCTTTCAGAGAATTTTTGTACGCGATGGACGAAACGACAGCCTTGGAATACTACGAAAAAGTGCCATTCGACAATATTGCACATGAAAAGCTTAAAAAATTATTTCACACCTACACTTTAATAGGAGGAATGCCGGAAATAGTTTACAGGTTTTCCAAGCAAAAGGATATTGTGGCACTATCGCCTGTTTTTGACTCATTGATAGGCACATATCTCAATGATGTAGAAAAATACGCTAAAAATTCTTCATCAGCAAACATTATGCGGCATACTATCAAATCTGTGTTTGTTGAAGCTGGTAGCAGAATTAAATTCGCTGGGTTCGGCAATTCAACATATTCGTCAAGAGAAATTGGCGAAGCTCTTAGAACAATAGAAAAAGCGATGCTCATTCATCTCGTTTACCCCACAACTCAAACAGAACTACCATTTATTCCAGACATTAAAAAAAGCCCGCGACTTCAAGTAATAGACACAGGACTATTGAACTATATGGCTCATTTACAAAAAGAAGTGTTCGGGACACAGGATCTCAGCAGCGTTTATCGGGGACATATTATAGAGCATATTGTGGGACAAGAATTGCTTGCAAAAAAAACTTCAATGATGGCAAAACCTCTGTTTTGGGTTTCGGAGAAAAAAGATTCCTCATGCGAGTTGGATTTCCTTGATATTATCAACGGAGAAACAATGCCAATAGAAGTCAAATCAGGCCCCACCGGACATCTCAAATCATTACACACTTTTATGGACAGCTTTAAAGGTGAAATTGCCATACGACTTTACGCCGGCGAGTTTAGACAAGATACAGTAAAAACTCCCAAAGGTAAAGTTTACCAGCTTAATAACATTCCATACTATTTAGCAGGAGTAATAGATAACTTGTTGGGTTGATTAATATTTGTTAGCGCCATAATAAAAAAACCTCCGGCAGAACTATATCCGCCGGAGGCATTTACTTATAATTTAGCAAGTGGCACTACGTCCACAAAACTACTACCATCCTTCGTGCTGTTTGAGGTTGGGGTTAATTGAAACTACAGTTGAAGGGAAGGGGAACCATCTGAACTTTTCAGACCAACCATCTGGAGGTACTTGGTGGGAGTTATCAAGGATAGTGTAGAAACGCTCGCCATCTTCGATGACTTTGTCACCAGCCTTAATGGGACGTGAAAGTTTGTCGTAGAGGGATGTAACTTCCTTACCAGCTTTCTTAGCGAGATCCCAATCTTCCCAGTGACGCATATCGTAATAGCGGCAGCCTTCGAGCCACATTTCGAGTTTTTTCTCACGTTTGAGAACGTTCATGTCAACAGTTGCGCTGATGGTCTTAGAACCAGCGCGCTCCTGAATCTCGTTGATGTATTTCTTAGCCTCGGCTTGATCACCAGATTGAATACAAGCCTCAGCATACATTAGAAGTACTTCGGCATAACGCATAATAGTGTGGTTCGCCATGCTGTGATTATCACCAGGATTCTTCATGTCTGAAGCTTTTGGCTGTTTCTTGAGCATGAGGTACTTAGACTGTCCGTAGAGACCAAGTGCGGTTAAACCGATTTTGTCGCTCTTTTTGATTTCATCGAGAGACATGCCTTGGATAGGTTTCCAAACCTGAAGTTTGCCGTACATAAGGTCTTCGATAGAGATGATAGATGCATTCAAGCGGTAAGAGTCTAAACCATCGTTAGCAACAAACTCGTCGGCAAACGACTTGGGAACACCACAACCTCCCCAACCGTCAATACCAGTGTATTCATTTTGGTTAACGCGATAATTCATGTGGTCTGAACGCCAGCCCCAAAGGTTAGTCTGCATCCATGTGGTACGGTTGTCCAAATTTTTAAGGTCCTTATCGTAAGCGATATTGGCTTCGAAAATTTTCTCCTCGTTGAGGTCACCTTCAACGTGGAAGTTCTCTGCGTAACGTGCTCCGGGAACAAGCTGATACTTACCAGAAGTGATTACTTTCTTGAGATTTTCTTTAGCTTTGTCCCATTTGTCGATATACAACCAGCATTTACCGGCAACGCCCCATGCAAAACCTTTGGTTACTTTGGCTGCACCAGCTTTGTCGGAAGGACCTTTTCTCTCATCCAAATCAGCAGCTGCTGCCTCGCACTCTTCGGCGCACCAAGTCAACAAGTCTTCAAACTCACAGTTTTCAGGAAGGTCACCACCGCCAAGAACGTGGTCAATCTTGGGAGGATTACCCCAGCCCAAAGCGAGCATCATGTGCATATAGGCACGGAGTACTCTTGCCTCAGCAACATATTTCTTGGCTTTTGAAGAAGGACTGTCTTTGAAATGGTCGATTACAAGATTTGAATAGTACATTGCGTAATAGTAGTTTTGATACGCATTCTGGATAGTGCCGTTACCAGCATCAAAGCGGAATTCGTTGAGACAATAAATATTATCATTGTCGCCGAAATTCGAACCTGCGGCAAACAAGTCATCACCACATTGAACAGAGACCTGATATGTGGGAACGTAAATATATCCGGCTTCGAATCCGCACACGTTCCAAATAAAACCTGTGTAAGCAGAAACCAAAGCCTCTTCTGCGTCTTCGTCTGTCTTATAGAAATTATCAATCGACGTTACACCTTTCTGGGGTATATCAAGATTGTCTTCGCAAGCCGAAAAAAGGAATGCAGACGCGACTAATGTTGAAATTAATATCTTCTTCATAAAAATTAGCTTTAAAAAATTGTTAATTAGAATGTTACACTAACACCGAAGATAACTTTCTTGGTGGTGGGGTAAGTACCAGCGTCGTAGCCCATATCTTTCTGATTTGTAGTAGTAGCTGTTTCGGGGTCGCAACCGGGATACTTGGTGATTGTGAAGAAATCGTCAAGTGATACATACAGACGGCAGTTGCTGATAAGGGCTTTTTCTGAAATGTGCTTAGGAATAGTGTAACCTAACTGAATCTGTTTGAATTTGAAGTAAGAACCATCGAATACAGAAACATCCGAGCTCCAGTATGTCCAGTCACCTGCAACTATAGCAGAATTAGCGTATTTAGCATTCTTACGTTCAGGAGTCCAAGAGTCCTCATAATAGAGCTTCAGGCAGTTGGTTCTCGAACGGTCGGCAGAATAGAGCAACGAGAAAATCTTGTTGTGTATAGAGCCTGTGCCGAACATTGTGAAGTCGAAACCTTTGTATTCCAAATTGAGAGTGAGACCGTATGTAGCGTCAGGAATTGCAGATCCGATATACTGACGGTCGTTATCGGTAGGAGCATCTGTTACACTTTGACCATTGCCTGTAACGTAGATGGGTTTACCGTCGGCTTCATTGATGCGAGCCAGTTTGTAACCATAGAAGTACCAGATAGGACGACCTTCTTCAAAACGAGTGTGAACTTTGTAGTTAAGACCGCTTACACCGCCGCCAGTACCCTCAAGGTGGTCCATTGTAGCGGGCATCTCTTTAACTTCATTCTTAAGTGTAGAGAGGTTTGCATTGATGCTGTATTGGAAATCACCGAGTTGGTCTTTCCAACCAACCTCGAACTCAAGACCTTTGTTTTCAACTTTACCAGCGTTAATCCAAGCATTTTTAACACCTACCTCTGGGAGAGGTTTGTTCTGGATAAGGAGGTCTTTTGTGGTCTTCTTGAAGTAGTCGAAACCAAAAGTAAGTCTGTTGTTCAAGAAGCGGGCATCCAAACCTAAGTCAATCTGCTCAGATGTTTCCCATTTCAAATCGGGGTTGGCAAGACCTTCAGGCCTTGAACCAAACCCTACATTCTTTGCATTATCCGGGTCGAACTGATACCAATCCGCTTTGAGCGCGATAGAAGTAGCATAAGGATAACCGCTAAGAACGTTAATGTTACCGTTGCGTCCCCATGAACCACGAACTTTTAAGAAAGAGAGAACATCGGTAGAGATGTTGTCTTTGATGAAGCTTTCGTTGCTGATTGTCCATCCCAAAGAGAACGAGGGGAATTTACCCCAGCGGGCATCTTTCGAAAGTTTTGAAGAGTCAAAGGCGTCAGCGCGGAAGTTGAACTGTGCAGAATAACGGTTGTCGTAGCTATAGGTCAAACGACCGAAGTAAGCCATATTAGCATTGTAACCAGGGTTGTTGTCAACAGTCTTGGGAGCGTCTGACTTCAAATAGTGGATGTACTGGAAGTTGCGCTCGTAACCTTGGAGAATGTCAACTTCTTCAGAAGATATGCTTGCATTGTCGGAGCTGTTCTCCTCGTAAGACATACCAATCATTACGCCTACATTGTGCTTCTGAGCGAAAGTCTTGTTGTAGTTTACAAAGTTTTCGAACTGATAGTAGAAACCAGTGTTGACGTTAGCCGAGATATTGTACTTGGTGCTGTTAGCCATACCAGTAAGGTAGTAAGGTTTAGTATAGTTGTGAGAAGAACTCTGTGAAAGTCTGTAACCGAAACGCGATGTGATAACCAAACCGTCGATGGGTTTCAAGTTAAAAGCAGACATACCACGCAATGTGTAGCCACCATTGGTTGCGTCTGTTTTATCTCTCTGATACAAGGGGTTACCAGTAGCCTCGGTAAGATATTTAGATACGGCATAGAAGTCGTTGTTGTGGCTGGGGTCGCGCGGAACGTTAGCACCAGCCTCGAGCTGGCTGCGCTGACCTGATTCCAACTGGTCTACGCTTGTGTAATAAGCGGGAGTGAGGGGGTCAAGCGACATTACAGAGTTGAGCAGCGAACCGTAGGATGCACTCGAAACTGACTTTCTGCTCCATTTCTCAATAGAGTTGTTGGTCTGAACGCTTAACCAACTCTTGATGTTGTAGTCGGCGTTTACCTGACCGGTGATACGGAGGTATGTGTCTTTACCACCTTTAACAATACCGTCGTTCCAAACATAGTTCAAAGATGTGAGGAAGTGACCCTTGTCGTTACCGCCCTGCATTGTGATAGAGTGCTGCTGTGCCCAGCTCGGCTCAAATACGGCGTCGAACCAGTTGTAGTATTCTCCGTTTTTATAACCGAGAGCGTCCCATATTTCGTCGGTCATCTGGCCGATGGCGCGTTGATATTCAACATATTCAGCACCTTCGAAAAGTTCTGCCTTTTTGCCGAGACGCTGGTTGATAAACTTGCCTTCGTAAGTAATCTGAGCATTACCTTTGCTACCGTTCTTGGTTGTGATAAGAATAACACCGTTACCAGCCTGAGCACCGTAGATAGCAGCAGAAGCAGCGTCTTTCAAAACCTCCATCGACTGAATCATAGAGGGGTCGAGGTACTGGATGTTGTCTACTTTCAAACCGTCAACGATCAAAAGGGGTCCGATGCTACCAGAGTTAGAAGAGTAACCACGAACACGGATGTGTGCGCCTTCACCAGGAGCACCAGATTGATTCAAAATTTGAACACCTGATACTTTACCTTGGAGGGCTGCGCCAGCGTCTGTTGTGGAGCGGTTTTTCAGGTCATCTTCCGCAA
Organism: Bacteroidales bacterium; assembly: GCA_017543645.1. Next base: position 18,899 of record JAFYFR010000101.1, on the reverse strand, counting down.
CTGAAGCTACCGAACCAGTAAGGTCACTCTTACGCTGTGTACCGTAACCTACAACCACAATCTCGTCGAGAGTCTTGTCGTCTGTGTTGAGGTAAACAGGAAGGTCAGATTTTCCATTAACATAAACGGTCTGAGTAACATAACCGATGTAGGAAAATGTTAGTGACGCATCACCCGGACAGCTAATTGTATAGTTACCGTCAATGTCGGTGATGGTTCCGTTCTGTGTTCCCGTCTGAACAACGGTAACACCAATCAAAGGCTCATTTGAAGAGGCATCTAACACCTTGCCGGAAACAGTGATGTTCTGTGCGCTCAGAGCAAACGGGAACAATAATGTTAAAAGTCCCAATAAAAAAAATTGTCTCATAAAAAATACTTTAATTCAGTTAATAAAAATGAATCGATTTAAGTTTTGGAGTTTAATAGCAAAATATGCTTAAGGTGTCCCAACCTGCTTGTTTGTTTTCTTTTCTTATGTCATAGTTATTTTAGAATTTTTAGTTAATATATTAAGTGTTTGTAAAATTTTTCTTTTGAATTCATTACCGCATCCTTAGCGATACACACAAACTTAAACAAAACTGACAACAAAATTCAAAAGCGCACAAACGTATTATTTTAGAAAATGTAACTATGAGTTGTGAAAATGTAACAAAGCGGGATTTTTTTAAATTTTAAAACAAAAAAGCATAAATCCAAAATTTAAAAAAGTTATAATTTGAAAAAGAATGTTAAAAAATGGTTATTACATAGAGAATGGATATGTAAACAATAAAAGACAATATATAATAATAAAGGTGTAATGGGGAAAAAACTGGCAGAATAAAACATGGGACAGTATGGAAACAGTAAAGATATAAAGTACAATAAAGATAATATGGGAAAAAAAGAAGAATAAATGCGAAAGACAAAAATGAAAAGTATGAACTGGAATATAACAAACACGAAAAAGAAAAGAAAGGGAGGAAAAAAGGTACAAAACAGGAGGCGAAAGCACAAAACACATAAAAAACCCGCCGCAGGAAATCTGCGGCGGGCTGTTTTATTAAGGTTTCAATATTACCAATATTACCAAGGAATATTATACCTTTCTACTTACTACTACCAGCCCGGATTCTGTTTCAAAGCCTTGTTGAGGTCAACAACAGTCTGCGGGAAGGGAAGGAGCTCGTGTTTGCCAACCTGGAAACCTGCACCTTTGCTTTTGAATGTAGAACCTGCGTCAACTTTAACAACTGCTTTGTGCTCAGAAGCCTGACCGAGACGGAGTGCGTCGTCGAGGATGTAGATAACATGGTCAGCTGTTTTGAGAGTCTCGAGGTCGTTCCAACGTACCAAGTCAGCAAAACGGCAGCCATCCTGCCACATTTCGAAACGCTTTTCGTTCTTAACCTCTGCGAGGCTGAGCGAAGAAGACACGTGTGCAGATTTAGCACGGTTCTGAATCATGTTAAGAACTTCAAGACCTTTGCCGCTGGTCTCACCCAACTGAGCGCAAGCCTCAGCGTAGAGAAGAAGTACTTCAGCGTAACGCATGATAGTGAAGTTAGCATTCCAAGTACCGCACCAGTTGAAGGCAAGGTTGTCACCTTTCTCATGCATAACGGTTCTCCAGCAGAAGTATCCGCCGTTGCCGTAATATTCCTTAGAAACACCACGACCCTTATCGGTAGCTTTCGCATCGGTCCTACCGGGTACGAAGTTAGCGGCAACATCGTCGTAATCAGCGAAATTACCGTCTGAAGGCCATACGATGTTGTAAAGAAGCTCGTCGTAGGTAAGAATCCAAGCTTTGCGGCGAGCAGACTCGAGTCCGTCGTTAGCGATAAGGTCATCAGCCCATTTCTTGTCGGGATTAATCCAACCCCAGCCAGAGTTGTTAAGACGCTTGTCAGCTTTGGGACCATCGCCCAAGAACTCATAACGCCAGTTGAAAGTGTAGGGGAAGTTACCCATCTGGCGGTTGCCGAGGTTATTAACTGTCGTACTACCTACAACGTTGAACTCGAATACGATTTCAGGGCTACCTTTGCCGTTGCAGTGTCCAATTTTGCACATATCCTCAGAGGGAACAAGAGCGTACTTGTTAGAGTTGATAACCTGCTCGAAAGCGGCCTTAGCACCAGAATAATCTTTCTTCCACATCAAAGCTTTACCTTTAACTGCGTTAGCAAAACCTTTGGTAATTTTGTAGCAGCCGTCCTTGTCGTTAACGTCTTTGCGTTCTTCCAAGTAAGGAAGGGCAGCGTCACATTCGTCAGCAACCCACTGCATCAAATATTCCTGAGACTCGCAGTTTGCGGGCTGAGAAGCACCGGTAAGAACCTCAGTAACAATAGGAGGAGTACCCCAGTAGATACCGAGCATCATGTGGTCGAAAGCACGCATAACACGGGCCTCGGCTTTGCAGCGGTCGATAACAGGAGACGACAAGTCGGCCATATTGTTCAAAAGGAGGTTACATTTGTGGATAGAACGGTAGAAAAGTGTGTAACCAGCCTGAACTACAGAGTTGGATGTAGTGTAGCGGAAGTCGTGAAGCTCGCGCTCGCCTACACAGTCGCCTTCGTCAGATCCGGCGAGAATCAAGTCATCACCCATCCAGTTGATAAGACCAAGATAGGGAGAGTAGTTCCAGCCAGTAACGTCGCCCATAAAAGCGAAGTTGTCGTAAGTGTCGGCATAAACGGTTACCAATGCAGACTCAGCGTCATCGTCTGTTTTGTAGAAATCCTCAATAGAAGCTACGCCTTTCTGAGGAATATCCAATTTATCTTCGTCGCAGCTTGTAAAGGCCGTTGCAGCGGTTACAGCAGACAGCAACAATAAATAATTATATTTTTTCATAAATTATACTCTTTTAAAAAATTAGAATGTAACATTAACACCGAAAATAACCTGCTTAGCAGTAGGATAAGTACCAAAGTCAAAACCAAGGCGGTTGTTGGTGTTGGCAGATGCAGTTTCAGGATCAAGTCCGATGTAATCGGTAAATGTGAAGAAGTTCTCAAGAGAGATGAATGCACGCAAGCTGCTCATGTATGCTTTGCTTACGATGTTCTTGGGAAGGGTGTAACCCAACTGAATCTGTTTGATTTTGAAATAAGAACCGTCGAAAATTGTAAGGTCGGTACTGTAAGCGTTTACGTCCCACTTGTCAACTCTCGGGAATTTAGCGTCGGTATGAGACGGGAACCAAGAGTTTTTGTAGAAGTAAGAGTAGTTGTTACAGTAAGCACGGTCGGCACGCCAAGCGGCGGGAACGATCTTGTTGCCCGAAACGCCGTTGCCGAATACTGTGAGGTCGATACCTTTGTATTCAAGGTTGAGGGTGATACCGTAGGTAACTTTGGGAAGACCTGAGCCGAGGTATGTCATATCATCGGGAGTACCGCGCTGTTTATCTTTGTTTACGTCAGCGTAGAGGATTTCACCAGTAACAGGGTCAACACCTTCTGTCTTGTAGCCGTAGAAAGCCCAAAGAGGCTGTCCTTCGGCACAACGGGTAGCAATACCAGAACCTTGGATACCAGAACCGGGGATGTAGTCAACCATGGGGTTAAGGTAGGTAAGTTCGTTCTTAAGAGTAGCTACGTTAACATTTACTGAGTAGTTGAGGTCGCCAAGAACTTTGTCTTTCCAACCGATTTCAAACTCGCAACCTTTGTTCTCTACGTCACCAGCGTTGATGACGGTAGAACCGATACCAGTTTCAACAACAGGCTTAACAGTAACGAGAAGGCCTTCTGTTGTTTTCTTGTACCAATCGAAGCTCAAAGACAAGCGGCTGTTGAGGAAGCGGGCGTCGAAACCTAAGTCGAGCTGTTTAGACTCTTCCCAAACGAGGTCGGGGTTAGGCATGCCGTTGGGAACTGAACCACGAGACTGGGTATCGACACCATCGTGATACTGATACCACATATCGTTAAGTTTCATAGTGGTAGAGTAGGGATAACCGTTAAGTACGTTGATGTTACCGTTCTTACCGTAAGATCCACGGATTTTCAAGAATGAGAGGACGTCGGTGCTGATGTTATCTTTGATAAAGCTTTCGTTGCTAACTGTCCATCCTGCAGAGAACGACGGGAATTTACCCCAGCGAGAGTCTTTGGGAAGTTTAGAAGAGTCGAATGCGTCAGCGCGGAAGTTGAACTGGATGCTGTAACGGTTGTCAAAGCTATAAGTCAAACGACCGAAGTAAGACATATTGCAAGATTCGCCAGGAGCGTTGCCGGCAGTCTTCTTAACGTCATCCAATACATAGTCTAAATAATAGTAGTTGGGAGCGTTACCTTTGAAGATTTGTTTGCCCTCTGTACCTTTGGCTTCTGCCCAGACATTGTCCCAGTTAGACTGCTCCCAGCTCATACCAACCATCACACCTACAGCGTGTTTCTCAGCGAAAGTCTTGTTGTAGTTTACGAAGTTTTCCCACTGGTAGTATGTAGAAGTGTTGTCGGTAGCTTTGATGCGGTAGTCGCTCTTAGCTACGAAGTCGTTGGCGTACATCGGGAACTCGAACTCACGAGAGTAGTTCTGAGCAACTCTGTAACCAAAACGAGATGTGAATACAAGACCTTGGATAGGATTAAAGTTCAAGTAAGCCAAACCACGGAGAGTGTGACCATGGCTGGGGTTCTCTTCAACTTCCTGACGAATCAAGGGGTTACCAGACTGTGTCTGACCTGTGAGGGGAGACATTTTGTAGTATTTGCCGTCAGAGTTCTTGGGAACAACTATGCCTGCTGCGATAGCGTTCTTCTGACCTTCGGTGAGTTCGCTTTCGTCTTTACAGAGGGGTCCGAAAAGAGGATCTGATGTAACAGCACCAAGAAGTGCGCTACCGTTGTCGTTCTGCTGAGAAACCGACTGAGTTTCCCATCTTTCCAAAGAGTTGTTAGTACCAACTGTTAACCATTTTTTGATTTTGTATTCAGCGTTAGCCTGTAGAGTGGTCCTCTTATAAGTATCTTTGTGTCCTACGTAGATACCGTCCTGTTTAACGTTGTTGAGAGCTACGAAGTAGTTTCCACGGTCGTTGCCGCCTTGGAAGCCGATGGTGTGACGAGAGCTCCAAGTAGGCTCGAATACTTCGTCCTGCCATTTATATTCGCTTGTACCGTCGTAACCTCTCTGAGATTTGAGCCAGTCAATATCCTGACCGTACATATCGCGCCAATAACGGATGTACTGATCTCTGTTCAATACTTCGAGGTCGTTGCTCAAAGAACTGTAAGACCACTGACCGTTGTAGAAAATTGTACCGTCTTTAGCTTTCGAACCGTTCTTGGTTGTGATAAGAACAACACCGTTACCAGCCTGAGCACCGTAGATGGCAGCCGAAGCAGCGTCCTTAAGGATCTCCATAGACTCGATCATTTCGGGGTCGAGGTACTGGATGTTGTCAACTTTCAAACCGTCAACGATCAAAAGGGGTCCGAGGTTACCAGAGTTCGAGGACATACCACGAACACGGATTTCTGCGCCTTTACCAGGAGCACCAGAGTTTGTCAAAACCTGAACACCGGCAGCCTTGCCTTGAAGAGCTGCGGCAGCGTCGGAAGTAGAGCGGTTTTTCATGTCGTCCTCGCCAACCGAAGCAACAGAACCGGTAAGGTCGCTCTTACGCTGTGTACCGTAACCTACAACCACAATCTCGTCGAGAGTCTTGTCGTCTGTGTTGAGGTAAACGGGAAGGTTAGATTTTCCATTAACATAAACGGTCTGTGTTACAAAACCGATATATGAAAATGTTAATGATGCATCACCGGGGCAGCTGATAGAGTAGTTACCTTCGATGTCGGTGATGGTTCCGTTCTGTGTGCCCGTCTGTACAACGGTTACACCTACTAAGGGCTCGTTAGTTGAGGCATCGAACACCTTGCCGGAAACAGTGATGTTCTGAGCACTCAGAGCAAATGGGAACAATAATGTTAAAAGTCCCAATAAAAAAAATTGTCTCATAAAAAATACTTTAATTCAGTTAATAAATGAATCGATTTAAGTTTTAGGAGTTTTGAGCAAAATATTAATTGCTGAGGTATCCTGACCTCCGGATTTTTGTCTTTCTTTTCTTTTTTCTATGTCATATTAAATTAAAATTAGGTTACATATATTAAGTGTCTGTAAAAATTATCTTTTCAAAATCTTTCACCTCACGGTTACGGTACATACAAACTTAGACAAATTACATTGGAATTATAAGGAGACACCCTGTGTAATAAATTAGGATATGTAACAATAAGTTTAGGAAATGTAACACGAGGGGATTTTTTTAGATTTTGTAACTTTTAAGCACAAATTCTAAATTCAAAAGCGCAATAAAAAGAAAACGAATGTTAAAAAGTGTTACTCGAAACGAGCAGAAATGTGAAGAAAAAAGAATAGATTACGCGTCTAAGGGACGGCCTTGCATACGGTATTGTTTCGGAGAGATATTAAACTGCTTTAAAAATATGGTGCAGAAGTAAGATTGCGAGCCGAACCCTGTTAATACAGCAATCTCTTTTATGGATATGTCCTTGTTTAACAAAAGTTCAGCAGCGGAATTGAGCCGTGTAATACGGATAAACTCGTTAGGATTCTGTCCCGTAATGGCTTTGAACTTACGCTGGAGGTGTCCACGGCTCATACCTATCTCCTCGCTAAGAGTTTCTACATTGAGATTAGGATCCGACATACGTTTTTTGATAACGGCGGTAACACGTCGGAGCAAATCGCGCTCAGAAATCGATGCAAGCTGCCCCTCAGGAAGGATAACATCGTTGCCAAACTTATTTTGAAGCATCTTGCGCTGTTGCAAAAGATTTTTTACCATCAACGAAAGATATTTAAAGTCAAACGGCTTGGAAATAAACAAATCGCCGCCACTTTCGGCACATTCCATCCGGCGCGTCATCGAATCCTCCACCGACAGCACAACTACCGGAATATGGCACGTGTCTACATTGGCTTTCAACTGCCGGCACATAGCCAAACCATCCCGCTTAGGCATCGAAATCTCGGTTATGATAAGGTCGGGAAGCGTAGCCACTGCCTTGTCGAATCCTGTAACACCATTGGAAGCGGTTTCAACATTATACAAAGGCGAAAAAAGCATCGACATATAATTGAGGATATTGTTGTCGGCATCCACTATTAGAATAGTATCAGTGCCACCGTCTTTGCCGTCGCCCGAAAGGCGGATTGTGTTTTTGGATTTCGGAAGGGTTACTGGCTTGATATGTTCAAAACCGGTGGATTTTATATCCGTCTTAAACTCTGTTCCCGGTGTAAGCGTGAATGTAAATTCAACACACTTTTCATTCTTTTTAACTACCGTCAAAGAACCATGATGCATCTCTATATAATGCCTTACGATACGCAAACTAATTTCAGACATCAGACGGTCGGGATTAAAAGAATAATCATTGACCGACACCTTTATAATTAGATTATTTCCTAATGGTTCGGCTATAACATCAATCTCCTTATCTTCAGACATATAAGCAAAAATTTGAGAAAAAAGAAGATAAAAGGCCGTGTCGATTTTCTCACGGTCGATATAAGCGAAGAAATCTGAAGACTGTGATGAAAATTTAAAGGACACACCCTGCTGCTCCGCCACAATATCAAATCCGTGGCAAATATCAGAAACAAAAGAAACAACATCGGTTTTTTCGGTAACAAAACTACTGTGCGACGTATTGTCAGAACCCAAATCAGCCACAGAATCATTTATCTTAAGCAAACGCAAAGCATTACCAAGCATAAAGTTAAACAGCGATTTCTGATCCTCAGTATATTCTGCCGAATCTTTCAACGCCCTCAGCGGTGATATAATATATGAAAGCGGAGTACGATACAGCTGCGAAACACCTGTGAAAAAATCCATCTTCTGCTGCAAACGCTTTTTATACCGCCTGCGAATCAAAACAACCACCAGCACAGCCGCCACAACCACCAATAAAGGAGGCACCCAATACAGCAGCAAAGGCAAAAATACATCATCTGACCGCACTATTGACAAGTAATTTCGGGCAGACAAAGCATACGCCATACTTATGCAATAAAAGTTACTCATAAAACTTCAATTAAAACTACCAAATAGAAAAAAAAGTTGATTGAAAGTATATGAGCAAAGAAACGAAAGAGATAAAATAATTCAAAATTGTAATATTCAAATATCACAAAATCAAAAACAATAGGCACAAAAGTTAAAACAAATAATACAAATATGAAATCAAAAAATTATTTCCACGGGTTAGAAAAACGAGAATCGTGGATAAAAGCGGTGTCGGAAAGGGTGAGAAGAAACGCCTTCAGGTCTTGAAGGTCTCTGTTGGAAAGGTGCATACCGCCATGATTGGTGTTTATCGACAAAGGATCGATATATGGCGAACGCTTAAGACCGTTGTTATAAAACTCGAGAACATCGTCCAAGGTCTTGAAACGTCCGTCGTGCATATATGGTGCTGTAAATTCAATATTTCGAAGCGTGGGTACACGGTACTTGCCTTTATCCAAAGGATTTTGAGTTATCGCAGAGCGGTCGTTCTGACCTTCAAAATCTATATCTTTGGCATTGTTCATAAAAAGATTGGTGGTCCAGAGGGGCAAAGCGGGCGAACCATGGCAATGAAAACAGTCAGCACCTTCGGTAGTAAAAAGCATAAGCCCGCGCATTTCGCTTTTTGAAAGCTGCACCTCGCCAGCCATAAAACGGTCGAACTTTGAATCGAAACTTATCAACGAACGGACAAACTGAGCAACTGCTTTTGAAATCAAATCAATGTTGATTTCGGTTGTGCCAAAAGCCTTATAAAAAAGTTCGCGATAAAAAGGGTCGTTCCTAATAAGTTTAACAGTGCGTTCGATATCGCCATCCATTTCGTGCGGAGCGATAATTGCCATTGGAACAGTGGTTTCGATATTTTTACCAGAAGTCTTATCAATATAGCCATTCCAGAAATAGCCGTTGGAGTTCCAAACCAAATTAACCAAAGGGAGCATCACGTTGGGTGTTTTTTTTCCAGAATTGCCAACGGGACGTCCGTCGGGGAAAACGGAAGTACCGCACTCAAACGAATATTCCTGTTTGTGGCAGGATGCACAGCTCATCGGCCTCTTAGGGTCGCCAGAAAGACGCTCGTCGTAAAAAAGATAACGGCCGAGACGTACACCGTCCTGAGTCATAGGATTGTCGGCAGGTATATTTAGAGAATCAGGGAAAAATGGTACACCCAAATCATACGGTACAGGTTCGTATGTGTATTGCGGAAGACGATTGCCGCAAGAGCATGAAACAACAGCTAAAAGGAAAAAGACGAAATATTTTCTCATCGCTCAAAAGCAGCCTTAATGTTTTCGGCGAAAAGCCCCATGGCCTTCTGATTGTTCATAATTCCATGATAATCAGTAAATAATTCAGCATTAGGATAATCAAACATAGTGGAAATGTCAAGATTGATTACTGCCAATGTCTTACCGTCAACAACAATAGTCTTAACAGGAATCTTCACAATAAAATCATTGTTGATATACTCAATTGGTTCACCCTCAGAATCATACACCTGACCACGACCAATATGACAATTGAAAGCATTGATATTGTTCTGAGAATCGAGATAAAGGATGTTGGTTTTCATGTAATGATAGCCACCGCCAAGATAATCAGGCCAGAACATCAGGTTTTCGGGAGGATTCTTGAATCGGTAACTACGGTTTTGAACAGAATCCAAACCAAAGGTAAACTTAACGCTATCAACATCTTGCAAAGAAAAATCATCCGAAGGAAACCATTTAAGCGTATTAGGGATTTCCACATCCACATAATGGACGGAATTAGGCAGAAGATTATCCTTTCCATCTTTGAGAATAAGGGCAAAATCTGACACAAAATACTGACATTGAGCCACCTGATAAGCAAGTCCACGTTTAGATTTGTAAATCATATCATTAAGTTTCAGTGGATTGCCATTACACGAAAAGGTAAACCAAAAACCATCCTGTGCAGAAAGCCCTGCACAAGACAGCAGGACAATAAACAATAAAAAAACAAATTTTCGCATTAATAATAATACAAAAAGTTATATCAAACAATTCATTATTTCAACTCCATTCCGTTCTTGATTTTTTTCACAGCTTCGCTACCAGCAAGAATAGAAGCGATTTCGATTGCAAAATCAACTGAATGACCAGCTCCGATGCAAGTTATGAGATTTCCATCGTGTTCGATAGGGTTGCCGGTATATATGTAGTTGCGGCTCATCTGCTCTTTGCAGCAAGAATGAGAAGTTAGCTTTTTACCATAACCTATCTGATTGATATCCAAAACAGTAGGAGCTCCACAAATAGCAGCTGTAAGCTTGCCCGAATTGAAATGTTTTTTGGCAATTGAACCAACTGCGGCATCCTTACCGAGATTTTCGTACCCCGGATAACCGCCTGGAAGGTAAATTAAATCGGCAGAGTCGAAATCATTGACTTCTGAAATCAGATAGTCTGCCTGCACCTTAACCTTGTTGGATGCAGAAACCTGCTTATTATTGTTGATTGAAACAGTTTTAACGTCGATTCCGCCACGGCAGAAAACATCGTAAGGAGCAAGAGCCTCTATAAGCTCAAAACCGTCGGCAAGTAGGATATAGGCTTTTTTCATATTAGTAACTATTTATTATTGAGATAATTGTTGAAGTGCGTTAGTAATTCTGTCCTCACCAACCAATTTGGCGGCAATACGCCGTTTTTCGTCGATAAGGTACATTATTGGGGTGCTGACCACATAGTAATACTCACGGAAACGCGACATATTTTTGGTGTCGCAGAGGTCGATCCACGGGAAATTCTTACGCTCAGAGTTAGCCTTTATGCTCTCGTATGAGAAATCGTCGTTGCAGAGTGTAAAAACTTGGTAGCCTTTATTTACAAGTCCGTTATAATAAAATTTTATAGCATTTTCGGCACTATCGCAATGTCCACAACCGTTAGCCCAAAACATAAGCAGAATTGGCTTGCTACCAGCGTAGTCAAAAATATCAATAGTATCCTCGCCCCCTACCCTACGCGCCTTAAAATCGTAAGCGTCGTATCCGACAATCGACGAACGGTAGATATTGCGCTGTTCCTCAATCATTTGCCGAGTATCAGAGGGAAGATGTTTCACAGTGTCGGAGAGAAAATAAGTATCGGCAATATGCACAAAGACCTCGTTCATTCCGATTTTGTAAAAAGTACGGTAAAAATTCAGTAGATAAGCCGTAACATAATGATACACATCAATATTTGCTTTACTCATAGCAATTATCCGATCTGTCTGACGCATGATTTCGTATGCGTTGGTTTCGATGTGCCGGGCAATGTGAGTGCGGACACAATTATAAAAAAATGGCGTGCGCAACAGTCCCGGCTGAGCAAAATTGATATAGTGGAACATACTGTCGCCCGGGAAGTTGGTGGCGTTGAGACCGGCGAGCATATCGGCTAATATAGTGTTGGGATTAGCCGCCACCTCATCGCGCCAAGCTTGTTCGTACTGGCTGTCTATCTTACTGAGTTTCAAGTCTATTTGTTCAAGTTTTGCGGAATCTTTCTCGTACTTTTTCGCCGTGTCGAGGTCGCGTTGCTGTACCACAAGCTGTGTCATACGGCGTTGATAGTCGAAAAACTTGGCGTTGACATCCGAGCCGGTAATCTTCATAGTTTTCTGCGGGTCGGAGGCTGAGCATTTCAATGAAAAATTCTGATTTTCGTTATCTATCAACAAATCAAAATATTGTGCGCTTCCATCCAAAATCACGCTGTAGATTCCTGCTGGAAGTTTTTCGTTGCCACGGAACACATAAACACCCTTTTCGCTTGGTGCAGAGTCAGTTACAAGATATTGTTTATCCTCGTAATAATACGCAAGACGAACTTTCTGCGGCTGAGCGTCGGTAAGTCTGACCTTTAGTTCATAGCCCTGACCTACTGCGCCAAGCGACAGCACGATAAACCATATAGTGGCAAGAATCCTCATAGGCTATTTTTCTCCGCGTTTCGCCTTTTCGTCCTCAATCATACGTATAAGCTCGTAAGCCTGCTGATGAGAGATTCGTTTGGCAATAATCTCTTTTTTCTCGTCCAAAAGGTAGAATGTGGGAGTGCTGTTAACGTCGAAATTTTCGCGATATTGGTCGAAAGGATTCCAACAGTTGATCCATCCATCGGATATCATCTTCTTCTCCTTTACAAAGTCGAACCATTTGTTGATATGTCGGTGAAGGTCAGTAAGTTTGTCAACACTGCGGTTCATATACACAGCCCAGACTTTCACGCCCTCGGCTTGAAGAGTGTCTTTGTAATATTGGAACAGCTTTGGCATCTCCTCCTTACAGTGGCTGCAATCGGGTTCCCAAAATACTATGAGAGTGTATTTTGCGGGAGTCTTGTGCATATCAATATAGCCGTCGAATTTGTTAACAAGGTCGTCGAGTATCCGTACAACATCGTTGCGGCGGTCTTCAAAATCGGGCTTGTTTTTTTCAAGTTCCGCACCCTCGGTTTTAAGCACTTCGGTATAAGGCTTGAGCGCGTTGATACGGTTTGTATCGTTAGGAAGAAGCTGCAACACAAGGTCTTTTGACATATTGCCCACCAAGCAGTTTTTCTTTTTTGCAACCTTCTTTTTAAGTTCTGTTTTAAACGAATCGGTATCCCAAACGGCATCTTTTGCGTAAATATCAGCAAGAGAGCAATATACATTTTCAGCCATCATCGACTCGCTCTTGGCGTACTTGTTGAAAAAATATACAAGCATAAAGCGGAAAAGCTCGTCGTTCTCGCCCTTCACTAACTTTCCTTTCGGACGTGATTTCTCAACGAGCCAATTGGTCTCTTTTATCAGAGAATCAGGAATTTGCAACACCACATCATCGATGTACCGCTGAACTTTGGGTTCGTAAAGCACAGTGCGGAGCAGACGTCCGTCAGACACTGGAAAATTATCGAAATAGTGAGCCTTATAATAAAAATAACGCTCATTTTGGTCGGTAATTGAGGCTGGCACTTCCACATCACGGGTTGCGGTGAGGAATGTGGAGAAAAACATATCGGGATATTTGGTTATCTGTTGGTTGTAATGCTCCTCAACTCGCTTGTTAATAGCACTTTTCTCCTCATCTGTAGAAGCGTGTTCGAAATCGGTACGGCACTGAGACAAAAACTTTTGATAATCCACAAAAAGTTGGTTCTGGAGGTCGCCGTTAATCACCATATTATTGAGAAAACCAGCCGGAGTGGTGTCGTTTTCGATTGTAAACTTCTGATTATCATCAATCAATATATCAAAATAATTGCGATTTGGCAGAAAAATAAAGTACATACCGCCGGGGAGTTTTTTCTTGCCCTTAAACACGCCAAAACCCTTAGAATCGAGTTTTACGGTGTCGTCGGGGATAAGACGCTCGTTGAAATGGTGTCCGAGAATAACGGTGTCGCCCGGAATAGACTTGATTTTGATACCGATTTCGTAGCCCTGCGCCTGCAATCCGCCGCACAAGACACACAACAGCAATGCGATAAATATCTTTTTCATCTTTCGATTATTTTAAATTAATTTCTCTATTATAGTCAGAATAATTAACGGTTTTGTTGCCCGCCTATTCTGCAATTTAACGTTTTTTAGCAACAAAGGTAAGAAATGAATCTGAAAAAACAAAAGAGTAAAGCATATTATAAAATTTAAGAGAATTGGATAAAAAGAAGATATGTAGTAAGAAGTGAAAAATCCATAAAATTACCCTTCAATCAATTGCAATCCTTGACTACGATAGAATGGGAATTTTCTGTCGCTTGAAATCAGTTCCATACGTTCGGAAATGGCGTGGGATATAATTATATGGTCACTTGGGTCGTGGTGGTTCATCTCTTCGTTGAGTTGAAGATGGGCGTATGTGCGAGCCACTTGCGGATGAAGCGGAAGAAAATCAAGTTCAAATTCATTTTCAACCGTACTGATTATATCATCTGCAGACTTCCATTTACGGGAACGTATTTTGTGATTATTATAAAGCACAATTAACTCACGCATAGTTTCAAAACTTGCATAGAGACGGTTTTCTGGGTCGTCAATCAAGCCAAGAACGCCTTTATCAACGCCATTGTAATTAATTAATAAATCTACAACAACGCAAGTATCAAGCATTAACCTTCTCATTGTATTTCTGTTGCGAATTGTGACTCATGGTCTTTGTTTCTGTAATTCGCTAATTGCGACCGCAATTCCGGATCAGTTACTTCCTCTATAAATCCGACATTGGCTCTAAGCCATCTTCCTGCCTTAGAAATTTTTTTCTTAGGCTCTGTTTCGGTGTTAGTTTGTACAGTTTCCATAGTTTAATGGTTTTAATAATGATTTCGTGGCAAAGGTAGGAAAAAGTTTTTAAATTACAAAATACCACACCTTAATAATAAGGCACCAATGTGCAAAATTTCAAAAAAAACTTACAGCAAAATCGTGATTTAACAAAAAAATGCTATCTTTGTACCGAACCTTTTGCCGATGAATATGCGGCGGAGGGGATATATAAATTGAAGGCGTTTATGACGCTATGTTTTTGACACTCTGAAACTTCGCAACTTTCTATGAAATAGTCAAAAACGTGGCAACGATAAACAACCGTGGGTGTATATTATTTGTATACAAAGTGATTTGTATGCACTTATTATACTTACGGCGTGGGGATTCGTTGCTCGTTTCAACTATTTCGGGTAGCGAAGACCTCAGAGTGTGGAACGGGCAGATTAAGGATTCCACGCTTTTTTTGTATAGTCTGATACGGAATCTACTCAGACACTAAAAAACAAAATGGACGTTAATTTAGGCAGGACAATACGAGAAAAACTTCGGCAGCAAGGACGCACCGTTACGTGGTTTGCATCGCAACTAAACTGCAACCGAAGCAACATATATAAGATACTTAACAAATCATCAATCGACATTGACCTACTCCGCCGAATATGCGTAATACTTGGTTATAACTTCTTTGCCGCTCTAAGCCATGAAGTTGATGAAACGATAGGCAGAAATTAAGTCGTTTAATCCATTCTGACACCATATATAGTAACAAAATCTATTTTTGTACTCATTGTCTCCAAAATAGCAACATATATGTACCAATATTGACAGCACTAATCACTTGACATTTAAATATTTAATCCGTATAATTGTGATGTACAAAAAACGGAAAAATTGAGCCGCCAAATAAAAGGGTGTAGAGAAATATAAACATAGTAAACATGGAAATCGTTTTTTTAGCAGGAAAGCAAAATAGTGGCAAAACTAATACATTTAGTAAACTTAGAGAACAATTAAAATGTAATGGGTATGCAGAATCACTTAATGAAACAATCGGCGATTTTTGTAAAAGTTTATCCTATAAACATCAGGAAAAAGTTTGGGAAGATATTAAAAATGATTTTGTATCTCAATTTAATGTAAACGGCAAAAAGATACTCCTTTTTTCGATGGGAGATTACGTAAAAGAACCTCGAAAAATAATAAAGTTATGTCAAACAAAAGGGAATAAATACGAGAGCGATGTATTGGTGTTAGCCGCAAATACAACAGAGCATCCCCATTATTTAGTTGACTATAAAATACCACACACTCTTAAAAATTTGGAAATAAAAAAAGTCAAAGAATCTGACGAAACCAAGTTCGATTCAGCCAACCAAACAAGTGCAAACATATTATTCAATACATTAACAAAATAAAACAGTTTTATCATGATAAAGATTATACTTATTATACTTGTAATAGCAGCAGGTATTATTTTCTATGTAAGATATAAAAGAAATGATGAAGAAGACTCAGATTCTACACAAAGCATTGATACAGATAGAATCAATCAGTTATTACAAACGAATCTATCAAAGATCAATCTGACCCAATCCGATGCAGAATTAATTCGTCAATACGTGGGAGAAAACGGACAAACACAGGCAATACAAAAACAAATGACAACAATCGATAAAGGGATAGAATATTATTGCAGAATTTCACAACGACCTTATTATGAAAGTCTGGACCCTTATCCACAGATATCGTATAAACCTAAATCTATATCAGATGAACAAACTGAATACCATTATCATAATAATGGATATAGCATAAGATTAATAATTAATGGATATTTCCTCAAATATACTTTGATTATTTGACCCATGACTATGATATGACATCAATAGATTATCTTATTGGGTGCGTAAAGAGAGTTTTCAAGTACCCTTATTGTCTTCAAGATGTGTTTGAATCTGATTGTAAAAATCGAAGACGTTCAAGTCGATATGAATATGATAACGATAAAAAAGAAAGCCTTGAAACGCAGATTAGGAAATATATTATTCCTTATATTCAATCGGATATAATAAACAATCTTTCTTCTACTTTTGAAAATAGATTGAAGACAATAGACCCTAATTATGCTTACCAATATAGTCTTGGCAATGTTAGACCAAATAGCGACATTGAAGAAGTTGAATTGAGGTATTTTATTAACATGAACAAGGATGCTATGCAAACGGCAGAAAAAGCCACGTATGAAAACGATGATATGCAACGCATAAAACATGTATTAACAACAATACCACCCAAAATTACAGCAATTGATGACTTTAATAGTCAGTTGTGGTATACAATTAATGAGTTTGAACAAAAGGCTATAAAAACAATTGAAGTGTCGTATGGAAATGCGTTACAAAATGCAAATATTGACCGACAATCATATTTTAAGTCTTTTGATGCAATTTCAACAAATTTTTCTTCACGAATAAATTCTGTTGTGGCAACTGCATGTGAAGCATCTGTTAAAAAAGTTACCGCTTTAATTAATCAAAAAAAAGATATTATCAGACGTAATAATGCCGACAAAGACAAATACAATCAACTTATGCAGAAACTTCAACAACAATATGATGATGAATTTGCCCTACAAAAAATAAAAGAAATTAATAGCGATGTGAATTTACAAATGGACAATACTGACGACATTGCACAAAAAGAAGAAGGTAGTATCAAAATTCAAAGCATCATGAACGATATTGAGCAGTTGGATACAGAAGTAAATGAACGTAGAATGTATGAAGTTCAATACGGTCAAATAGAAATATAAACACTAACAGAATTATGGCTTACAGATTTAAAATTCAAGTAACAAGGAATGGCACTTATAATAATGTTCCTCTAAGCACTGATATGGTTGTGGAAATTCAAAGTAACCAATTGAATCCACTATCAAATCCACAGAGTCGTGATGTTATTCAAGAAAGGTTTCTATCAATATATGGAGTAGATTTAAAAAAGGCAAATGCCTTAGGTGCTGGCAGTTTAAAAATTGAACGAATTAGGTAAATTAATAAATATTCGTCTATAATCCAATAAATGATAGACTATTATTATTAATAATCAGGGCGTAACGTTTTGTTACGCCCTGATTTTAAAAATGTTTAATTTCTTTCACCACATCTCTAACACCCTCATAATGTGCAGTGAATACGGGATTGTACATACATTAATGAGGTGATACAGTTGAAGGAGAAAAAGATGATGATACAACACTCAAAAAACTTGAAAGCACCATTCATCCCTCCCCCTCAAAATCTAAATTCAATATTTATCTCCTCATCATCTATCTTATGTTTTGTCCAAATGGAACGGGAGAATAAGTCGTAAGGATTTGTGGAATTGTCTTTTAGGCAACCACCGCAACGGGTTAAAAGAGAATCTCCGAGATAGATATATAATGAATCGGATTCTTCAAGGTCGAAAGCATTTAAAGATTCTTCGTTTCTCCTAACAACAAGCCCGTCTTTATCAATACTATAATGTGTAACAAACTCACCATTGGGTGGAATAGTATACAATTTTTTGTAACGATACATACCGTCATCAAGTGTGCCTCGATAATGAATATGCCAAAGGAAAACAGTATCTGTGGTAGAGTTGAACAATTTCAAATCGCCATAAGTAGTTTTTCCACCACAAGAAACAAAAATAAAAACGACAAATAATATTATAAATAAATATATATATTTCATATCAATAAAAATTATTGTTTTACAAAATCGTTGTCGTAAATAGTGAATGAATATTTTGTACTATCATCATTTACAACCCAACTTTTCAAATTAAAAATATAGTGCTGATTATTAGACACAGTATCACAAAACGGTGATTTCCAAATGGTAGTTTCATATCCTCGGCGAAAAAGCAATACACTATCGCAATTGTATAAAGATTCTTTGCTCAACAATCCAATTATACCCTTTTCCATGTTCTTAGGATGATTCAAAACAGATTGCTCTCGTACATAATGAGGAGGAAGTCTAAAAATGAATTGAACATCTTCTACTTCCAAAACAGAATTTGGAGTAACATAACTAAACACTATAATAGTGTCATCAGTAAAGTTTTCAATGGTACTGAGAGTATAAATAGAATCGTCTTCGCAATCAAACCCACAAACACACAAAAATGTGATAAACATTACCACATAAAACATCGATTGTTTGAAAATATTTTTCATAATAATTATACTAAATAAATCGGGGCGCAACCTCGTGTTACGCCCCGATTTGAAAATTCATTATTCTATTTCACCTCTACCCTAACGCCTTCTGAATGTGCTGTAAATTCGGGGGCGTACATACATTGGATGGTGGTGATGCCGTTGGAGAAGTTGCCACGGTGCTGAACAAAGAGGCGGTACTCAAACACGTAGGTGCCTTTGCGGAGAAACTCGATGAAGAAGTTGGTGGAGGCATCTTTGGTGCATTGATAGTAGCCGAGACCATCTTGATAACGGTAGCCAGAGAACACGTCGGCAGGCTCGAAGCCCGAAGCACGCATATCTTTGAGGTGAACATACTCCATATCGCGG
>JAFYFR010000100.1 GCA_017543645.1 Bacteroidales bacterium | reverse complement strand
TTTTATGCTTGTACATCAAGGACACGTTTGGAACAATCTTTCGGATGTGGATTTCCTCAAAAAAATTGGTGCGGCAAAAATCAACCGCGAAGATGGCAAGGTATATCCCACTGCGGCAGGTCTTTTGATGTTTGGTTATGAATCAGAAATACTATATGAATATCCGCTTTATTTTCTTGATTATCAAGAACATTTTGACGAGACAACAAGATGGTCGGATCGGGTGGTGTCAAGTTCGGGCGAATGGAGCGGCAATATTTTCGACTTCTTTTTCAAAGTATTCAACAAACTCACCGAAGATGTCAAGCGACCGTTTGTATTGGATGGTATTACAAGGGTTGACGATACCCCCGTTCACAAGGCAATCCGAGAAATTCTTTTAAACACTCTTGCTAATGCCGACTATTATGGACGTTGTGGAGTTGTAATCAAAAAATAT
Source organism: Bacteroidales bacterium (assembly GCA_017543645.1). The sequence goes on along the minus strand of JAFYFR010000100.1, from coordinate 13,625 downwards.
AAAGACCGTTTTACATTTGAGAATCCGGGGACTTTCCGCATTAGCATCAAAGAGGCGATAGACGGCGGAATGTCAGACCCTCGCAACGCTATAATTCTCAAAATGTTTGCGATGATAGACATCGGAGAACGTGCAGGCAGTGGAATACCGGGTGTATTTTCGGTATGGCACAAAACTTTCGGTGCGTCTCCCGAATATTCGCAGCGTACATCTCCCGACCGAATTACTACAACTTTATTTACTACACAGAAAAATGAAGATACTGTGGAGAAAACAGAAGATACTGTGGAGAAAACAGAAGATACTGTGGAGAAAAACGGTGCTAAGGTGATAGAAAACGTGATAGAAAATCCATCTACTACACAGAAAACCTCCAATACTACACAGAAAACTACACAGAAAAATGAAGATACTGTGGAGAAAACGGACGATACTACACAGAAAATATTGGCGGCAATGAGACAAAATCCATTTGTAACAATTGACTATTTGTGTGGACTTTGCAAATTGACTCGTGATGGCTTGAATTGGAATATCCGTAAGTTGAAATCCAAAGGTCTCATCCGTCGTGTCGGTCCCGATAAGGGTGGGCATTGGGAAGTGATTTGATTTAATTTCCTATCAAAAAAATCCTTACCTTTGCGGTGGAATATAAAGTCAATTATGCTTCACGATTTAGGAATTATAATGTTGGTGGCGGGGGCTACATTTTTTTCAATCACTTCTCTAACAAAAATCAAATTAATCCGTATTATAACACGATGCAATATGGAGGTGAAGATTTGGAACATTAATTGATAGATAAAAGAGGAATTTAGACAAGTAAAATGAGAAAAAAATCGGTTCAGGCAGGTATTGTAAAGGTATCGGGGATTGGCTTGGTGCTGTTGGTGCTGTGTTTCGGCGGATACTACATCTACGAAAAAATCAAAATCCACGAAATGAAGCAGGCCGCAGCCACATCGTTTGACACTATGTCGGGCAAAATTCTCAGAGTCAATTACGAAAAATATTTCCAAACCGTGCGCGACAATTCAGCCTGGGACGAACTTTTCGAGGCCGTTTCTGCAAACAACTCAGAGGAAATCAACAAGTTGGTGGGTTATATGCTCAAATCCTATTCTGCTGAAAACATATCGGTGTTCGACTCCGATGGCAAAAGCATCTACTCCAAAAGCGCTCCTTCGTCGCCCAACCATCTCTATCCGTTTGAAGGCGACACACTAAAAAACCTTTTCAACGAAAATTGTTTCGCCAGTTTCTTTAAGCAAAACTCTGAGAGACTTCTCGCATATTTTGCCGCTGGAATTGTACCCACCGACGACGAATACGACCGTAAAACCAAGCCCACAGGTTTCCTCTTTTTGGTGAAAGAAATCACTCCCGACGACCTCAAAACTATTGAAAATCAATTGGGCGAAGTAAGCATCCACTTGTTTTTCAAATCCGGCGAAAAAGACTCTTACGTAGAAAATTGCAAAGACGAATGTATAATCAAGGAACTCAAAGACTTAAATCAAAATACTCAGGCATTTTTCTGCCTCACGTTCTCCAATCCATTGGAAAAACAGGCAAATGAGTTGCTCTTGGTGATTCTAATAGTGGGGGGCGAGGTGTTTCTGATATTGTTAAACATCTTTATGTTTTTCAAAAAGAGGGTTACAAAACCGCTCAACTGTATTGAAAAAGCTTTCCAACAGAGCAATACTACACCAATCATACCCGTCACCAAGTCGCCCGACGAGTTTGGCGACATTTCGCAAATGATGGCGGAATTTTTTGAGCAAAAAGAGGAAATTCTTGTTCAGAACGAGCAAGTTATGCAACTCAACGAGGAACTCAAAGTGATAAACGACGACCTCAACGTCAAACGCAAACGCATAGAAGAACAAAACCACGCTATATCGCTCACCAACAAGCAGCTGACCGACGGAATCAGTTACGCAAGCCGTCTGCAAAGTGCTATGCTGTTAGCCCATTCACCCAAAAAAGGATGGTTTTCGGATAGTTGCTCGTTTTATTTTCCAAAAGAGATTGTGGGCGGCGACTTTTACGTGGCTCAAACCATTGGCACAAAGCATATTGCAGTGCTTGGCGACTGCACAGGTCACGGCGTTCCGGGCGCGGTGCTTGTAAGTATGGGCATATCGTTTCTGTATCAGATTATTGACTCGCACAATTGCGAACTTATGCCCGACACAATACTCACCCAATTGCGCGAAAAAGTGATTTCGTCGTTTGGCGTAGACAAAGACGGAGCAATGCGCAGCGACGGTATGGACGTGGCTGTGGTGGTATACGACACCGAAACCAAGGAGGCTTATTTTTCGGGAGCAGAACGTCCGTGCGTGATAGTCAAGAACAACGAAGTGATGGAAGTAAAAGGCGACAAAATGCCAATCGGACGCTACGTGAAGGATGGAGAGTTTACCCGTGTAAAACTCGACGTATGCCCGGGCAACCAAATCTACCTCTACTCCGACGGCTGCACCGACCAAGTGGGCGGCGAACATAAGCGCAAGATTATGTCGAAACATTTCAAGGAAAAAATCCTCGAATACTCATCGCTGCCTATGAAAGAGCAAGCCGAAAAACTCAGCAAATACATTTTCGACTACAAGGGCGACGTTGCCCAAACCGACGACATCGCCCTGATAGCATTTAAAATATAGGGTAGTTACACCAAAATCTTATAAAAAATCGCGCAATACGACAAAACAATCGGCTATTTATTTTGATTTTCAGTTTTAATACCGTAAATTTGCAGCGAAAATTTAAACTTTTAAATTATATATTAAGATGAAAAAAACAGTATTATTCTGTGCTTCGGCACTTGCTTTCGCAGCAATGGGTTGCGGTGGAAACTTACAAGTAGGCAACCAGAACAACAATCAGGAACAAGAAACTCAGCAAGAGTTTAATTACGACAACTCAGAAGATTACCCGTGGGTATTCGACGAAGGTCTGAAAAGTAGCGACTACAAAGTAGGGCAGACAGTATTGTCGATTCACACTTTCTACGAGAACAAAATCAAAGAATCTAACGACCCATCAGAAGACACATATATATTTTACAGCGGCAAAGTAGAGTCGATTGACGGAAAATTCACTGTAATTGACGGCAAAAAAGTGCCCAACTCAGTAGTTATTCCGATTCCCGAAGGTCAGACAGCTAAAAAAGGCGACATCGTTCTCACATGGTGGCAGAGCGGTTCGGGTATGCAGCGTGCCATCGTTACCGACGACTCCAACCCGAAACAGCCCAAAGTTTGCTACTTGGATCTGGACTATAAGGACGACGGAAAAGGTTTCGCCAACGAGCACGCCAACGAGCAACTCAAGCCCAACTCTTTCGTAGTGCTGAAAGACGGCGCGTGGGAACCCGGCCAGACCGTAACTACAACCGACCACAAGAACCTTATCCTCATCAACTGCAACGACGACTTGGTGCTCTGCTCAGGATTTGCTGGCAAAATCGGTGCTTATTACCGTCAGTACTGCTCTATCGTTCCTTTGAAACAGAACTTGCAGCCCGGCGACCAAATCAGAGCAGACTTTGTAGGCGAATTCAAAGACGGCGCAACAGTTAAGAAAGTTGACGAATCTATCGGACGGGTTTGGATTACCGATTCGTTCGGAAGCGAAAAAGTATTAAGCATTTTGGATGTCTACAAAGATAAATAATCAATTCATAAGCATAGTATAATAGTTAAAAACCGTTGCCTAATGGCAGCGGTTTTTTTATGGATATGGAACAGAAATGAATGTTATTTTATCATCTTCATCTTGCGGAGCGACTGCAGAAAACGTCTTTCAAAATAGCTGTATTTCAAAAATTTGGAAATAGCAAGACCTTTTTTTACATAATCTGAGTACACGTCGGTGTCGCTTGCGCTGAACGCCGCAGCTATCTCGCAAAAACGCATTGTCCAATAATTGGTGGCGCACACCGGCTTGGCCAAACGGTTTTCGGCAATTATCCGCTGGTAAAACTCGCCCGCCTTTTTGGTGTAGCCGGTCTTAAGGAGCGAATATGCGTAGAGAAGCTGCATCTGCTGGAAATACTCGTTGATCTGTTTTTTCTGTCCGAAAATCTTGTTGCCAAGAATCAGCTCGCTAATCTCCTTCACCAAATGCCATTGCTCGGCGAGGAAAAGCGAATCCACAAGGATAATGTCGCCGTAGGTGAACGACAGCTGGAGGTTTTCGGTGCGTCCGTAATACTCGCGGGCAAAATTGGATATATAGTCTAACAGCGACGCAGGTATACGTCCCTCGCCCATCGAATAGTACAGCACCTGCACCGACATGAACTCTATATAGCACACATTGTCGTCGTGAGGAATGTCCAACGATTCGATATGCGAAAAATACTCCGAAAGCTGCTTGGTGTCGCGGTTGAAAAATGCCTGCTGAATTTTCATCGTGTAAGCGAACAGTTTGTCGCCCACCGTTACCGAATGTCTGAGATAGTGCAGCAGGGCGTCGCCAAAGAAACTGTTGAGCGAGTCCACGTCGCAAAAATTCATAAAATAATAATACCGTCCTGAGGCTGTGGCGGCAAACTCCGGCAAAACTTTCTCCCTTATGTCTGAATACTTGCGGAGCTCAATGCCCACGGTGTTTACAAGCTTCTGAAGGAATGTCTTGTCCTCAAGGTCGGCAAAGTTCTTTTCCAATATCTCAAATATTCCGCCTATTATGTCGGTACGCTTGTCCTTGAAAGCATATTTTATCAGCCAAGAAACTATCTGGTATTTAAGCGAAGGATTGCCTTTGTAAAACTCCGACACCTCGGCAAACAAATCCTTGTCGAACTTGCTCTCCCTGAGCCAGTAGTTGGCCAAAAGAAACTCAAACAGTATCTGATGGTTGAATTTCACATAAGTGGCTGCGGAGAGAAACTTGTCTTCCACCTTGTGCTCGTACAATATGCCGAGCGAAACAAGTTCTTGGAATTCAACCTTGTAATCAGAAATAAGATTCTGCAGGCTGTTCTTTACCACAATATCGTTGTCTAATCCGTAATTGGTGCTGAACAGCAGGAAGTCTATCAGGTTGAGCTTTCTTTCTCCGTTTTCTGTTCCGATGATGCGGCGGCTCACAAACTCGCGCAGAAGGTCGATGTCCGACACTATATTTTTGTTGTCGAGCGCCAAAGATATATAAAGGTGCAAGAAATACGGCACCCGCGTAATGTTCAGAATACCGTCCTGCATAAGCGAAACCACCGACGACACCTCGTACACGCCGCTGCTGCTCAGAATCTGCTCCACCTCGCCCATCTTCAGTAGAGGAATGTTGGTGGCAACCGACGCCGAGGTGGAAAACTCCACGCCAAACCACGTGTCCTTGATTTCCGAACTGTCGTTGAGCGTGCGGCATATATAGTTCCACAAGTCGGGACGGAGCGTAAGCACCACCTTGAACCATCGCACCTGCTTGTTGGTGGCTATCAGCGAAAGTATGTTATTAATAAGGTGTCGTGTTTTGCTGTCGTTGCCCGAAAACTCATTCAATCCGTCGAAAACCAAAACTATCCGTCCGCGCATCACGGCAGGGAAAAGATCAAAATACTCTTTGAAGCTTTTTTCGCTGTCGTAGCCCAGCAGACGGAGTATAAACCGTTCAACGTCGAAATCTTCGGTAGTAACACTGTCGAAAATGCCGCAGTCCAGAAACCATACTATGTCGTCGGGATACTTGGCGTTTTCGGAGAGAAAAAAGTCGTTGACCAATGCCGACACAATAGTAGACTTGCCATATCCGCCCGGAGCTATAAAGGCTGTGGCGGTTTTGTCGGAATTGAGAAACTCGTCGAGCATCTTGTCGGCAAACTCGCGGCGCACAGTGTTCTTAAGCTCGATGCCCATGCGGTTTTTTACCGAAAGAAAACTGTTGTAGCTTATGGCGCGGCCTTTTTGTTTGATAGTGTCCCACCGCTCCTTGTTCTCGGCGGTTTTGGTAACGCTGTGGCGGTTGGTAACAAAGTCGTCCCAGTCGTTGAATCCGATGTACTTGCTAAGCGAGTTCAACGTATAGCGCGACGGGTTGAACACGCTCGCCACCAAGTTCCAAAGGCGTTTGATGGTGGTTTCGCTGATTTTGTTGCCCGTTGCGTCAAATACCACATCCGAAAGGGCGGAGCAGTCCTTGGCGTAAAGAATCTTTGCGCCGAACTTCTGTTCCACCGCCTCCTTCAGCAGGTCTATGTCTGTTAAATTGTCCACGAGCCAAAAGTAGAAATTAATCTGCATATAAACCAAAAAAAATGAACAAAATGAATGAAAAAAATATTTACCATAAAATTATTCAGTACATTTGTCAAAATTTTAAATGTCACATCACATGAAAAAATCACTGATTATCATTGCAGTCCTGTGCGCAGGCTCAAGCGTTTTGGCACAGAACGACACTATTATCGAACGAATCGTTTACCATCCCGAAGTGGTGGTAACAGGTGCCCGCGCTGCCACAGATGTGCGCTACCTGCCACTTTCCATCACACAAATTAGCAACGAGAGGCTTTCCGAAGGATACAATATATCGATGATTCCGTCACTCGCCGAGGAGACTCCCGGATTGTTTACCACTTCGCGCGGAGTTATAGGCTACGGCGTTTCCACCAACTCTGCCGGCGGCATCAAGGTGCGCGGCGTGGGCGACGGAGCGAGGATTCTCGTGCTTATCGACGGCCAGCCGCAATTCGCCGGACTTATGGGACATCCTATTCCCGACGCCTACCAGTCTTTTACCGCCGACAAGGTAGAAATCCTGCGCGGGCCTTCGTCGCTGCTCTACGGCTCTAACGCTATGGGCGGCGTCATCAATATAGTTACACGCGACGCCGACAAGAAAGACGGCGTACATTCGGAGTTTATGCTTTCGGGCGGAAGCCACGGAACCGCCGCGGGTGAGGGAATGGCAAGTGTGCGCAAGGGCAAGTTTTCGGCCGTGTTTGGCGCAAGCTACCAACGCACCGACGGACACCGCTACAATTCGGCTTTTGAGCAGATAACCGACTTTGTAAAACTGGGGTACGACATTGACAAAAACTGGACACTCAACGGCGACATCAACCTCACCTCGTTCGATTTCAACAATCCGGGGCCCGAAAACGCGCCGCTGTTCGATACCAAGGCCGATATTCTCCGCGGACTTGCAAGCATCTCAGCCACTAACCATTACGGCGCTAAGACTTCGGGCAGCATCAGATTATTCTACGACTGGGGACACCACGAAATCAACGACGGACACACTTGGGGAAAACCCGAAAAAGACTACCTCTACATGCACGACGACTATATTTCGGGCATTACCGCTTATCAGAACTTCTCGCCGTTTGACGGTTCGCGCTTTACCGTAGGCTTTGACCTGCAGCATTACGGCGGCGAGGCGTGGAACGACAAATTCGACGGCACAAAGGAGATGCTCGTAGAAGACCACAACCAGACCGAAACCGCAGGCTATATTGATTACAACCAGCAGATTACCTCATGGATGTCGGCCGATTTGGGCGTAAGGGCAGACAACCATTCGCAAACAGGCACCGAGATTATTCCACAGGCTGGACTCGCCTTCTACTCTCAGAACAGCCTCAGCATCAAGCTACTCGTTTCCAAAGGCTTCCGCAATCCTATCATCAGAGAGATGTATATGTTTCCTCCCCAGAATCCCGACCTCGAACCCGAGCGTATGATCAACTACGAAGTGGCTTTAGCCAAAAAATTCCGCCGGTTGAAATTAGGCGTAAACGTATTCTACATCAAAGGCGACAACCTCATCACCACCGTTCCCCGCACCGAAGGCACAGGCATGATCAACATGAACACCGGCAAATTTGAAAACTACGGTTACGAAATCTCCGCTGCCTACAAATTAGGATACTGGCGGTTCGACGCCAACTATTCCTTCCTCGACATGGACACTCCCGTTACAGGCGCGCCCGAAAACAAAATCTATTTTGCTGTGCAATACTCGAAAGGCAGATTCTCCGCTAAGATTAGCGAACAGGGCATTTCGGGATTGTACATCACCACCGGCAGCAACGCCGCGACCGAGGATTACAACCTTATTAACGCCAACGTATCATACAAGCCGCTGCACTGGCTGAAGATTTTTGTCAAGGGCGAAAACCTTTTGAACAAGGAATATCAAACTTACCAAGGATTCTACATGCCCAAGGCAACGTTTATGGGTGGAATTTGTGTAAATATGTAAAAATTTATATATTTGCCGCCGAAAACACAAACATACTCCGCGATGAAAAACATACGTAACTTCTGCATAATAGCACATATCGACCACGGCAAGAGCACCCTCGCCGACCGTCTCTTGCAATACACCAAGACCATCAACGAAAAAGACCTGACCAACCAGGTGCTTGACGACATGGACCTGGAACGGGAGCGAGGCATCACCATCAAGAGCCACGCCATACAGATGCACCACCGCTACAACAACGAAGACTACGTGCTCAACCTCATCGACACTCCCGGCCACGTGGACTTCTCGTACGAGGTGTCGCGGAGTATTGCCGCCTGCGAAGGCGCGCTGCTTGTAATCGACGCCACGCAGGGCATACAGGCGCAGACTATCTCCAACGTCTACATGGCTATAGAGAACAACCTCGAAATCATTCCCGTGCTCAACAAGATGGATATGCCCGCCGCCAAACCCGAAGACGTAAAAGACCAGATCATAGAACTAATCGGAGGCAAGCGCGAGGACATCATCGAAGCGTCGGGCAAGACCGGCTTGGGCGTGGAACGCATCCTTGACACCATTATCGAAAAAATACCAGCCCCCGAAGGCGACCCCGAAGCACCACTTCAGGCGTTGATATTCGACTCGGTGTTCAATCCGTTCCGCGGCATCATAGCATACTTCCGAGTCTACAACGGCACGCTCAGAACCACCGACCGCGTAAAGTTTGTCAACACCAAAAAGGAGTACAACGCCGACGAGGTGGGCGTATTAGAGATGGACTTGAAACCGCAGCCCGAAATCTCAGCCGGAAACGTAGGCTACATAATATCAGGCATCAAGCAAGCCACCGAGGTTAAGGTGGGCGACACCATCACCCACGTAGAGAACCCCTGCCTCAAGGCCATCGAAGGCTTTGCCGAGGTAAAGCCGATGGTCTACGCGGGCGTCTACCCTATCGAGACCGACGAATACGAGGAACTCCGCGCATCGCTCGAGAAACTCCAGCTCAACGACGCGTCGCTCACCTTTACCCCCGAATCGTCTATCGCGCTCGGATTCGGTTTCCGCTGCGGATTCCTGGGAATGCTGCACATGGACATCGTCCAGGAACGCCTTTCGCGCGAGTTCGACATGGACGTAATCACCACTGTGCCCAACGTATCGTACAAGGTGTTCACCACCAAGGGCGAGATGATAGAGGTGCACAATCCCGCCGGAATGCCCGAGACCAAAGCCATCAGCCATATCGAAGAGCCGTACATCAAGGCCGACATCATCACAAAATCAGAGTTCTACGGGCCTATCACCAAGCTCTGCATGGAAAAGCGCGGCATCAAAACCAACGAGACCTATCTCACCTCCGACCGCATAGAGCTAAATTTTGAAATGCCGCTGGCCGAAATCGTGTTCGACTTTTACGACAAGCTCAAGAGCATATCCAAGGGCTACGCCTCGTTCGACTACCACCCTATCGACTACCGCGAGTCAAAGTTGATAAAATTAGACATCCTGCTCAACGGCGAACCCGTGGACGCCATGAGCAGCCTCATACACGAGAGCAACGCCTACGACTTTGGCAAAAACATCTGCGAGAAGCTCAAAGACCTTATCCCGCGCCACCAGTTCGACATAGCGATACAGGCCGCCATCGGAACCAAGATTATAGCGCGCAGCACCATAAAGGCATTCCGCAAAGACGTTACCGCCAAATGCTACGGCGGCGACATCTCGCGCAAGCGCAAGCTCTTAGACAAGCAGAAAAAAGGCAAAAAGCGCATGAAACAGGTTGGCGACGTGGAAGTGCCGCAAAAGGCGTTCCTCGCCGTGCTGAAAATAGGTTAGCACATACCCGTTACTATTAGTAATGAATCAATTTACAAAAGTAAAATGCAGTATATTTTTGTAAATCATATTTGCAGCAGCGCATTACAAGGGCATCACGGCTGACACATCTGTGAAAAAATTTTTATACAGCCCGATTCTATTTTTTTGAACAAATTATTAAGTTTTACATCAAATATAAAAGGTTTTCTTAAAATCACACGGCAAAAATAATATGCAATTAGCATAAAAATCACAATAAACAATAAGCACATATACATAATACAGCAAAAAATCAAAAACAAGTAAAAAAAAAACGGCAATAAGAAAAATTAAATTTGCCAGTTAAAAAAGAATCGCTACATTTGTATCGAAAAAAGAAAAAAAAATGACTACACAACTCACATACAATTATTCAGCGGCAGAAATAACATCGCGGTGCCGCCAGATAATACAGCTCGTATCCAACGATATGAAATATTTTTCGAAATACGGCGTAACAGAGAAAGAACTCGACCTTCTGAAGAAAAAGATTGCCGACTACGAAAATTTTCCGGAAGACAAGATTTTTGCCGACAAGGTGAGCGAGAAAACCAAAGTAAAAAGCGAGAAAGAGGCATTTCTGCGCACCGAAATACGCAACTTTCTTTTGCACATATCAATAGTGATAATAGGCAAACAGGAGATGAAAAAGTATTTCAAGAGCCAGAAAATCACAGGAATACCCACCACCGCGCTTATCGAGTTCGGCGAGAAGGTAACCACAGTGTCAAAAAAATTCAAAGCCAAGCTCCTGAACGTAGGCCTCAAGGAGGAAGACTTCGACAACCTCAAGGACTGCATCAAGCAGGCCAAAACCGCCGTAAAAGAGCTCGAGCAGGTAAGGGCGGAGCGTGTGAAGAACACCACCAAACGCCACGACCTCGGCAAGCAGCTCTACGAAAAGCTCGTGAAATTCTCGTCGCTCGGCAAAAACATCTGGAAGGGCAGAAACGAGGAGAACTACAAGAACTACCTCCTCTACGCCGAATACTACCAGAAGGTGAAGGACAAACGCGAGCAGTATCTAAAAGACAAACAAGAAAAGGAGTCTAACATCTTGAAAAAGAAAGTCTAAAGCCAAATTGCAAAGTTTTTTTCTAAAAAAACGTCAAAAAAATTTGCAAACATGAAATAAACGCGCTAATTTTGCACCGCAAATAAGCGAGGTACCATAGCTCAGTCGGTAGAGCAAAGGACTGAAAATCCTTGTGTCCCTGGTTCGATTCCCGGTGGTACCACAAAGTGTAGAGCAAATATTTGATTTTGATTTTAAAAATTAATTAAAAGAGGTACCATAGCTCAGTCGGTAGAGCAAAGGACTGAAAATCCTTGTGTCCCTGGTTCGATTCCCGGTGGTACCACAAAAAATCCAAAGTTGATACAGCTTTGGATTTTTTTTATTCTTTTATTTTTTACTTCAAATGCTCTGACTGTGCTAATGGCTCGCATCTACAATCCCAAAAGGCTGAAATATGAATAACCCCTTCTTTTTCATCCACATAATAAACCATTTTGCTTAGTCTATTTATTAGGATACTGCGGTAAGATTGCGATCGGCCTGATAGTAAAGGGTCTAATACACCCATATAGGGATTTAACTTTAACAACTCGGTGGCAAATTGAACCCGTTCGCGAAAAGCAGACTCTATCTTTTCGCCAAAACTATCCAAGATATAATCGGCTACTTGGTCTAAGCCGTCAAGAGCTATGATTTCCCAATGAATTTTCATACTGCCATCGCCAATTCGGGTTGTTCTTCAATTTCTTTTTTAGTCTGCCGTCTTTTTGCCCTACGTTCATACCACGTGCGGAAAACTTCGTCATTATCAACATATTCCCCCGCGGCGGCTTGGCGTTCGGCTTCGTCGAGCATGGCGTTGATTTCGTCCATGGTGTAGCGGCGGTGGGGCGGCGGAAGTTGCTCCGCTTGCTGATGATGAGCATATTCAGCTAACTGACTGCTCAGCCACAACATATTGGCAGGAGTAAGTGTGCCACAAAGATAATCGCGTAAACCCGATAATGCTGTTGTACTCATAGTTTATGATTTATTGATGTGATGCAAATATAGAAAAATTTCTATCAGTTGCCAAATAATTTTTCACCAATATCAACGTGGGTTGCATTTTTTTCGGACGCATACAAGGAGAGCACCGACATATTTTTTTGCATTTCTCCAAAACATCCGTTATCTTTGCCCCAAATAATAACAATTTATGGCGAGAATCAAAGAAGACAGCCACCTGTACAAGATGCAGCATGGATTTATAGTATAAAGAATATGGGAAAGATAACCACAGCACCGAAAATTTCGGTCACCAAGCCGTTTGACCGGCTATACAGCCGTGCGGAGATAGCAAGCATGAATCCGCGCCAGTATCGCGAGTACGAGGCGAGCCTCAAAGCCTACCGCGACGCATACTCCGTTGCCAAAACCGAGCGCAACGCCCGCAAGCGCGAACGCGAGGAAGGACGTGCAGAAGGACGTGCAGAAGGCGCAAAAGTCCAGGCAATCGAAACCGCCCGTAGGCTCAAAGCCAAAGGCACGATGTCGGTTGACGAAATTGCAAACCTCCTCGACCTTACCATAACCGAAATCGCCACCTTATAATTAATGATAAGTATTCATAAAAATGTTATAAATTCTTATACGGGGGGGTAAAATCACCTCTCTCTAATATTATAACATACGATTATTATCACTTCCCCTGTGGAATAAGGCACACTAAGCCCGTTCCGCAGGGGATTTTTATATACATTTAATTAATATTAATCATTTCAACAAAGAATGAAACAAACTAACCAGCCGCCCGTACTCGCGGCAATGAACGAAAGACAAGAGTACCACAAGCCAACATTAGAGGTAATAGACCTCTGCATTGAGTCGAAACTGCTAACAGGCAGCAACCCCACATCAATCAACCCTATCAAACGCAACCCGGTAAATGAGTAAAAGGAGGACAAAAAAATGAGAAAGAACTTATTGAAATTCCTGCCCCTGATGGCGGCAGTTATGATTGCAACATCGTGCAGCAAAGACGACGACACCAACACGCCCGAATCAGAACCACGTAGCGACGGTGCGAACACCGTCGCTACGGAAACTATTCCATTCACCATCACCGTATCCAACGGCAGAAGCCTCAAGAAGATGGCTTTCAAAGAAAACAGCAACACCAACGAGATCAATGTATCGTTCGAAAAATCTGACGAGCAGAAGTTGACAATGCGAATATTCAGTAACGACAACAGCCAACTTTGGTCACAACTGACACTCACCAACTATAAAAAAGGTATATTCAGCGGCGAAATAGACCCTACACTGTTAAACACAGATGTTTACGCTCGTATTGATCTTACACCAGAAAAGCCTCAAATAAGTTCTACCCAATCTCTTACTGATTTGATGGACAAATGTATCCATGTTTTTGAGAGTGAAGTTTTCAGATTAGAAGAAGGCTGCACGATAGAACTATCAGATAAGACCACCTTTTATGAAATCATCATGTCGCCCAACCAGCACGCACTCACTTTCCGTGATGGAAATGGTCAGA
>JAFYFR010000015.1 GCA_017543645.1 Bacteroidales bacterium | reverse complement strand
TGATATGCTCGCGGTGGAGAATCACGTCGGGCGTACCCTTTACGGCACGTCCGCCGTACGAAAATGTCTTGCCGCAGTACGAGACCTCCACTTTGTTGCCGTCAGACATCAGGCGCACATTGCCGGGGTTAACGCTGTTTTCGGCAACGCACTCCACACATTCGGCGGGAATGGAGGCGGCTATGGAGTCGCCGTCGGACACGGCACGGAGGAAACGAGCACAGCCATGCCAGTCGATAACAACATTTTCGCTGCCGTCGGGCCAGCGGAGCATAAGTGTTATGCCGCCCTTTACCACACGGTCGTGGCTGTCGGGCATGAAAAGCTCGTCGTCGGAATATATGTCGGCAAGCACGCACGCCCTGCCGTATCTCTCAAGCACCCTCGGCAATGCTTCAACGGTGGTAAGCAGACAGCCATCAAGCCGCTGGCTCGCCTTTGAAAACCCGTAACAGATAATTCCCAAAAAACCTATCAGGGTAACCATAGTGCCGAGCAGACAGCACAATACCGATGAACGTCTGTTGGTGTAGAACATTACGACGCAGCTGAAAGTTTTCCGGCGGCACGCTCGTGCGGACGGTAGACATACGACACGCCGTAGTACGAAGCCTGCTCGCGTTTTCGCGCCGGAGTCTCGTCGCAGTAGTAGTTCTCAATCTCGTTCCAAAGCTGGGTGATAAGGGCGTCGCACTCGGGACGCATCTCCGAAACTTTGGCGTTTGCCCTCACGCTGATGCTCTGGAGCATTTTCTGAAAATTGAGTTTTTCCACAAATTCGTCGAAATAGACTTTCACCACGGCGATTTTTGGGTTAAGCACCGGGGTTCCACGGCGCACGATGCGGTCGTTCTCGCCTTTGATTATGCGGTTGCCCCACTCCACCACCTCGGCTTCGGTAGTGAGGTCGGGCACACGAGCGTCTTTGGGGTTGATGCCGAAAAAGCGTCGTGCCTCGGGTTTTATTTCGCCACGGAGAATGGCAAAGTTGAAAACCTGTATAAAGTGAGATATATATAGACGTGCTTTTTTGAGTGCGCCGGCGTATTCGTTACTCTTAGCCACCTGACGTGTGTGTGATTCTTTCTGCATTAAAATAGCCTGCTCGAAAATAGGAAGGAACGCCTGAATCTTGTTGAGCGTCGCCTGACGGAACGCAAGCATTTCGGGTGAATATTTTTTTCCAAGCTCGAGGGCACGTTTCAACGCTCTCACACGGGCTGCGTCTGTATTTGGTAATCTTCTGTACGGCATGATATTAGAGTTTTAAAATTGTTATTTACCAACTTTTTTTGCAAATCCCTTGCCCAAATTTTGCATTAATGCCATTTTTTTTACTAAAAATTGAAAAAAATCATATTTTGTTTAAAATTTAATATTGCGAAGAGTTCGGACACCTTATATATTATATTAAAAAAAATAGCTATCTTCGCAGTCAAGATTTTGAAAATTACGGGAAAAGCATTACCTTTGCTTTTGATTGCATACGCACAAATTGCTTTGTATGCAGTGTTAAAATATTGATTAATAATAAAATGAGCCCAAAAAAACTAACCATACTTGCAGCAGTTCTGTTTACGGTGTTCGGAGCCATCACCTCTTTTGCGGTGGTTATGGCAACCAAATCTGCCGACAGCTGTCCGCTCGCAATATCAATAACATCGCTTGCAGTGCTGCTGCTGCTTGAATTTGCAGTGCTGTACTACATATTAAAAGCCATCATCCATCAAAAAATAGCGCAAATCTACGCCACAGGAGCAATTGCCGAAAAAAAAGAGGAAAAAGAACACGAGCGCGAGAGGGAACACGAGAAGGAGAAAACCGACGTATCGCTCGACACCATAATCACCGAGGTTAACGAGGACGTGGCAAAATGGGCGAAAGACCGCACACGCGAAATAGCCCTGCTAAAAGCCAACGAAAAATACCGAAAGGAGTTTCTCGGCAACGTGTCGCACGAGCTTAAGACCCCGCTCTTCAACATACAAGGATACATCAACACCCTCATCGACAGCGGCCTCGAAGACCACAACATCAACATGAAATATCTCGAGCGCGCCGAAAAAAACGTAGTACGCCTTATCAAAATAGTTGAAGACCTCGGAACAATATCAAAATTTGAATCGGGAGAGTTGAAACTTATTATTGAAAATTTCGATATAAAAAACAGTATAGAAGATGTAATTGATTTTTACGAGATAAAGGCAAAATCGCGCAACATCACATTGGAACTTGCCAGCGCGCCCACGGGTCCCGCAATGTGCAAGGGCGACAAAGAAAAGATATACGAAGTGCTCTCTAACCTTGTGGTCAACTCCATTAACTACGGCAAGGATAACGGAAAAACCACACTCGCCATCTACGACATCGGAAAAAAATGGCTCATCGATGTACAGGACAACGGCATAGGCATAGAAGAGACACTGCTGCAGAGGGTTTTTGAGAGATTTTTCCGCGTGGACAAAAGCAGAAGCTCCCAAAACGGCGGCACAGGCCTCGGTCTGTCGATTGTTAAGCATATAATTGAAGCCCACGGCGAGCTTATCACCGTGAAAAGCAAAATAAACGAAGGTACGACTTTCTCGTTCACACTAAAAAAAGCTGAATAAAATGTCAAAAACAAACAACTACAAAATTCTACTGGTAGACGACGAAGAAGATATACTTGAATTCCTCTCGTACAACCTGACCAAAGCCGGATTCAAAGTTACAACAGCCAATAACGGCAAAGACGCCATCAAACTGGCAAAGGAGACCAATCCGCACCTGATTATCTTGGACGTAATGATGCCCGAGATGGACGGAATCGAAACCTGCGAAGAAATCAGAAAGATTCCTTCGCTCAAGAGATGCGTAATAGCGTTTCTCACAGCCCGGAGCGAAGACTACTCGCAAATCGCAGGATTCGAGGCCGGCGCCGACGACTACATCGCCAAACCCATAAAGCCAAAAGTGCTTATCAGCCGCGTAACAGCGTTGCTCAAGCGTTTCGGGTTCAGCGACGAAGTAGAGGAAGGTACACCTAACTCGCCCATCATCGCTCTCGGCGACCTCATTATCGACAAGGAAAAATACACAGTAACACACAACGGCGAAGAACTTTCACTGCCGCGCAAAGAGTTCTCACTGCTGCTCCTGCTCATCTCCAAGCCCGAAAAGGTTTTCACCCGCGACGAGATTTACAACACCATCTGGGGCGAATCAATCGTGGTGGGCGACCGTACCATCGACGTGCATATCCGCAAACTCCGCGAAAAAATCGGCGAAGACTACATCCGCACAGTCAAAGGCGTGGGCTATAAATTTGTAGAGTAGGTTTTTGATTATTGATTGATATATTTTACGGCACCAGCCGTGCTACATAAGTTCTTAAACCTCTGCGACGGTGATTGAATAATTTCGCCAGTCTGCTCCTGCTGCTTGCGGTCTACATTGGCTACCGTAGCGGAATCAGACACCACAGGTTCTGGCCATTGACGCCTGAAACCATCGTCGCGGAGCGTTTTTGCTGTAGCGTCGGCACAGAGGCATCCGCCAAAACCGTTTTCTACTACAAAGCAGTCGTCCGATGGGTCGATATTGCCCGAAGCATACCACATAGCCGACTGAATATCGTTACCCGGAAGTCCCGAGTCTACAAACAGCGCAATCTTGATTCCCTCTACGGTGGCTATACGCTGAGCCACAGAACGGACGGTGTCTTTATCCTTATTCTTAACATACACTATCACTACAGGAATCTTAAATTCAAGCAGCGAAGTGTCGATATTGTCAATTTGCTTATTATCAAGCGCAAGCGTGTTAAACGCCGATGGTGAGGCGCAAGTTTTGGATGCAACATCCTTGGTAGTTACGTCAATCATAATTTTTCCGCCGCAGGCAAACTCTTTCGACGCATGATCCAACACGTCTGACACCCCTCCCCTATCGATATACACATCTTTCAGAGGCACAAAATTCTGAAAGCAATCTTTGGCTAACTGCTCATAGCTGTTGAGCGGCAGCTTGGAATCGCAAACAACAAGTATCTTGTTAAACATCATCTGTCCCGCTCCCCAAAGGGCGTTTTTCACCTTTACGGCGTTACCGGGAAATTGTGAATTGATTTTGGCTATGACTATATTGTGCTGAACGCCGCATACAGGCATGTGCATATCCTCCAGCTCTGGAACAAACGCCGCCTTGATGGGAAACTTGAAAATCTGCTCGGTGGCCAAGGCAATATAGGCATCTTCCATGGGAGGAATACCCACCACAGTAGCTGGATAAATTGCGTCCTTGCGGTGAGTTACGGCAGTTACGTGAAACTTAGGATAATAGTCGGCAAGAGAATAGAATCCCGTGTGGTCGCCAAAAGGTCCTTCGTATACAAGCTCCTCCTGCGGGTCGATGTAACCCTCTATCACAAAATCGGCATCCTCGGGCACTTCAATCTCGGGCTGCGTTATACATTTAACAAGCCTCACCTGTTTTTTTCGGAGGAATCCGGCAAGCATAAACTCGTCGATACCGTCGGGAAGCGGGGCGGTGGCACTGTAGGCATACACTGGGTCGCCTCCAATGGCAACGGCAAGAGGCATTTTTTTGCCCGCCTTACGGTAGAGGCTGTAATGTTTAGCACCGGTCTTGTGCTTGTGCCAGTGCATCGCGGTAGAATCCTGTGACAACACCTGCATACGGTACATTCCCACATTACGGACACCCGTGAGAGGGTCTTTGGTAATAACCATGGGCAGTGTTACAAACCGTCCGCCGTCGTATGGCCATGTTTTCAACACAGGTATCTTCGAAAGGTCGGGAACCGGCATCACCACCTGCTGACATTCGCCACGACCCGAAACAACCTTCGGGAAAAAGCCTGAAATCTTCTTCAGCTGCGGCAACATCGAGAGTTTTTTGGCGAATGTGTCTTTCGGTGAGGTAATTAGCGTGAAAAATTCCTTTATCTCGTTCTCTTTTTCGGTCAGACTGTCGCAGCATAGTGCTTCGCTTATACGTTTAGCACTGCCGTAGATATTGGTAACCACAGGAAAATCGGTTCCAGTGTTGGTAAAGAGCAACGCCTTGCCGCCGCCGGGCTGCTTACATTCGCGGTCGGTATATTCGGCTATCTCAAGCACCGGGTCTACAAAGGTGTCGATAACCTTCAGCTCACCCTCGAATTTGAGACGGTTTACAAAATTTCTTAGATAATTAATTGCCATACAACTTATTACAAAAAAAGGAATCCGTCCCGAAAGCCGAATTCCATCCACAAACCTTTATTATAAATCATAAAACCTTGTTACACCTCTTCTTCTTCCACCTCGGTTTCTATCATGTTGATAGGAATATCCACGAGGTCGCAAATAACTTCGCCGTATTCGAGCACGTCGTCGTCTTCGTAATACCAGTTGATCTGAGTGGAAGGGTCCTTTTCGTAAAGAACCTTCAACTCTTTAGTAATGGTAATAAGCCACTTGGAACAACTAGTATTGAAATATTCAAACTTAAAGTCAATCACAGTTCCCTCTTTTGGATCTTCGATATATTTCTGAATCCATTCAACGAGGGGGAGATAAAAGCTTTCAGAATCCTCTACAAGCGAACGTCCTTTGAGCATAAGAACACCTTCAGAAGGATTGAAATCAACCTCCGGCGATTTGTCTGTTGGGGCTATCTGTATTCTGTCCATA
>JAFYFR010000099.1 GCA_017543645.1 Bacteroidales bacterium | reverse complement strand
GTGAACTTCACCGATTTTACGGTTTACTCCGGTGTAGAAAAGTATACGCTCCGAGGTGGTCGTCTTTCCAGCATCAATGTGTGCGGCTATACCGAAGTTTCTTAATTTCTCAAGTGACATTGTGTTGTATGTTTAATTTTAATAATTTTGTTCTTGTTTGGGTATGTTGCAATACCACACTTTTTCGGGGGGCAAAATTATTATTTTTTTTTTTACTATAATATTTTTAAGCCATTTTTTTTACGATTTAACATAGTGTTAATATTTTGACTCTTTGCAGTCAAAAATAATTCATCCATCTTTGCGTTGTAATTACTGATTTAAACAAATTAATTGACCAACTATGAATTATAGATTTTTTAAGCCGGCGACACTTGCCGCGCTTGCTCTTGCGGGATTATCTTCCTGCGAGGACTCCACTTTTATCGAGGGCAACGCTGTTGAGCGTGTGTCGTACTTGTACCTTAATTATTGTAACCCCGACACAACCAACTCTGGCAGCATGTATGGCAACAAGCCTATGATAGAGTTGGACGAAGAAAACACTTCCAAGGATGTAATCATTGATTTCAGCAAACCTTTCTTGGGCGAAGTGGCTGGTAACAATCTTACCAAAATAGTCATCGACAATGTCCGTTTCTTCGACGAATACGGCAGTTACAAAATCAAGGATATTCGCGTGGACGAGCGGCGCGACAATATTTGGGTAACACAGTCGCGGTCGCAAAATCCGATTACCTACAACGATTTGAAACAGCTCGACGTGGCTGTGGTTATCGACAACAGCAGCTATCTCGAAAGGCAGTTCAGCAACCTGAAATCCAACGCAGAGGCTTTTGTACACACCATCAGCCGCAAGTTTCCCGATGCCAAGTTTACCGTGGCTGCCACTTCGGGCGACGTGGAAAACATAAGCGTTACGCCGCTCGCTTCGTCGGAAAATGCCGTCAGCACCATTAAGAACATGGAGAAAAGCCAGTTCAGCTATCTTTTTACGGCTTGTGGCAAGGCAATGAAAGAATTGAGCAGCGGCAAAAGTTCGTCGAAGGTGCTGGTTTACTTCGGCGCGGAAAACTACAGCGATGCCGAAAACAAATCTGGTGTTAAAGATTCCATATCTAATTTGCTCGACAAAGGCATTTATAATAATGTGTCGGTGTTTGCCATCGGATACAGCGACGACGGACTGCTTTCGTCGGAAACTCTCAGCCGTTTTTGCCGCACTGGACGCGGATTTGCGGTTTACCCTGGCAACGGTGACAAGTTGAGCGAGTTTTTCGACTATTTCTCCAGCTCGGTTGCCACCGCATACACCATCACATACAGCCACGAGGCTACTATGTACGACGAAAACGACAAACAGTCTATCCGTTTCAAATTTGTTTTAGACCAGCAACGTTAACCCTTAAAATATTTGCGAAATGAAAAAAATACACCTTGTTATATTAGTAACATTTTTAGCCCTGTTGCCAGTTGTTACAAAAGCGCAGGATTTTAAAACCGAAATATTCGTGGGATATGCCCGCACGTCGTATAATCTGCCACAGAACGACGGACAGACAGGCTTTGTTCCGGCAGGCGTATCGTTTTTTACCAAAATAGTTGACGATGTGGAAATCGGACTTTCGGTTCGCGCCAATGCTTACAGCCCAACATTCAAGATGAAACATCCTTACACCGACCATACCGCGTTTACCCAAAAATACCGTGGCGTAAACGCTTCTTTTGTAGGGCGTTACTATGCTCCTATCGACTTCCCAGTGTACGGTCAATTAGGCTTTGGAGCATTTTTGGGCGGACGGCAGAAGACCATCTACACCAAAGATTACGTTAAAGCCGAGCCTTGGTTAGATGACGAGATAACAAAATTCCGCCGCCAAACTGTAAAATACAAGCCATCGTTTCTGTTTGAGATTCAGGCCGGTTGCCTTCTCGGAACATCCAAAAACCTCAATCTCTTTGTCCGCTACTCCAACCATAAGAACAAACTCAAGGACGACATCAACGACGAAGGTTACCGAGCAGCCGATATAATGTTTGGTTTTGGTGTAAGATTTTAATAGTTAACGGTATATATAGTATCGCTGTTTTTTTTATACCAAAAATTTTCAAAAAGTTTGGAATATACGCGAAAATACTTTTAAATTTGCGCCAAATTTCCAAGCGGGTGTGGCGTAATTGGTAGCCGCGTTAGACTTAGGATCTAATGCCTCACGGCGTGGGGGTTCGAGTCCCTTCACCCGTACTTGCAGGCCGCCGACAGAGGATTATGCTTTTGGCGGCTTTTTTTTTAAGACAATTTATTATAAACAAATAGGCATTGTGATAAACAGCCTGTAAGAAATACATACAAAATGGATATCAAATTAAACAATATTGACGAGCTAAATGCCGCTTTAACAGTAACATTGGTTCAAGATGACTATCAGCCCGGTGTTACCAAGGCTTTGAAAGACTATCAGCGCAAGGCACAGATGCCCGGTTTCCGTCCGGGAAAAGTTCCGATGGAAATTATCAAGCAAAGATACGAGATTCCTGTTAAGGCTGATGAAATCAATAGATCATTGTCGAAAGGCCTTTTCGACTACCTCAAGGAGAACAAAATCGACTATATGGGCGAACCACTTCCAAGTCAGACTGTTAAACCTGAGGGAAATTTTGAAAAAGACACTCAGTTTACTTTCACATTCGACATCGCTCTCGCTCCCAAATTTGAAATCACTATCGACAATGCCCTTACAGTAAACAAATACCAGATTCCAGTTACCGACGAGGTTGTTGAGGCAGCTGTAAAAAATTACAAAGACGCAGCCGGAAAGACCGTTCCCACAGAAGTTTCGGGAGAGACTTCGATACTCAAAGGCGAGGTTTTCCAAGTGGATGCCAACGGAGAGCGTCTTCCCGAGGGTTTGAGCAACAAAACTTCGATGCCTATCGCCAATGTTAAAGACGAGGCTCAGCGTGCCAAATTCATCGGCAAGAAGGTTGACGACAAAATCTGTTTCGACCTCAAGCAGGTGTTCCCCAACGAGTCGGAGGCTAAGGTGGTTCTTAACAACGACATGCTCGACTTCAAAACCGTTAACGCAAACTTCGCATTCCAGATTACCGAGATATTAAATTTCGAGCAAGGCGAACTTAATCAGGAGACTTTCGACAAGTTTTTTGGAAAGGATAAGGTGCACAGCGAGGACGAGATGAAAGAGTTTATCAAAAAGCAGTATGAACAAAAATACGATGCCGAATCTGACTACCGTCTTTATTTCGACGCTCGCAAAGAACTCTTGAATAAAGCTGACTTCAATGTTCCCATGGCGTTTATGAAACGTTGGCTGCTTACCTTGGAAGCCTACAAAGATTTCGACGAGGAAAAACTCACAAAGGATTTCCCCTCGATGGAAGAGGACATCAAATGGAATCTTATCGAAAGCAAGTTGGTTAAAGACAATGCTATAGAAGTTACTGGCGATGACGAACTCGCAATGGAAGTTGATATTTTGAAAGGCGAGTTTGCGCGTTACGGACTTCCTTTGGGCAGTATTCCCGACGAAACTTTAGACAACTACGCCAAAGAGCGTCTTGCCAAAAACGAAGAACGCAACCGTGTACGCACTGGCGTTATCAACCGCAAGCTTACCGAATTATTCAAAAGCAAAGCCACTTTGACACCGAAAGAAATCAGCTACGACGATTTTATTAAATTGATGGAAGAGGCTTAGTCTTTTAACGATATTTGATTTTATCTCCTTAGAGTATTCTTCCATAACGTTGCGGAGAATACTCTTTGCGCATATAAAAACACATTATATAATATGGACAACAACAACGATTTTAGAAAATACGCCGTTCACAGCCGTGGAATCAGCGGCAATATGCTCGACCAGTATGCGGGACACATATCCAATATGACCCGCTCGGTTATTGAGGAGCGCGATGTGCCCTTCCGCGAGGTTGACGTATTCTCGCGCCTCATTGCCGACCGCATCATTTTCATCGGCACTGAGATTTCCGACCAAGTGGCTAACGTAATTCAGGCTCAGTTGCTCTTTTTGGAGAGCACCGACCCGTCGAAAGATATCCAGATATATTTCAACACTCCGGGCGGCTCGGTTTACGGCGGTCTCGGCGTGTACGACACAATGCAGTATATCTCGTGCAACATTGCCTGCACCTGCACAGGAATGGCAGCGTCGATGGGTGCTGTGTTGCTCGCAGCCGGCACTCAGGGCAAACGCTACGCACTCAAACATTCGCGTATGATGATTCACCAGCCCGCAGGATACACCGGCGGTCAGGCTTCGGATATTCAAATCGCTGTCAACGAGATAATTAAGG
>JAFYFR010000098.1 GCA_017543645.1 Bacteroidales bacterium | reverse complement strand
TCTGAGGCGACGTTCCCCAAAACATTCCCGATGATTTTTCGGATTTGGCTGATGTGGAGATAGTTGGATTCTCTTGGTCTAACGCTTTGTCGCGTGCTGCCGATAGTGTGGCAATAAATTTTGCGTTTTCCCAAGGTTTTACCACAAAGTCGAACGCGCCTTTTTTCATACCTTCCACTGCCAATTGCACGTCGGCGTAGGCTGTAAACAGCACAACCTCGGTTTTTGGAGCGGCTTTTTTGATTTCGCCAATCCAAAACAGACCTTCGTTGCCGGTGTTGATGTTGGTATTGAAATTCATATCCAACAGCACCACGTGAGGCTTGAATTTTTCTAACTGCGAAATGAGCGTAGCAGGGGAGGGGATAGCCTCCACCTTCTCAAAATGCGCTGGGAGCAATATTTTTAGCGTGGAACGTATGCCTGCGTTGTCGTCAACTACGAGAATTCGACCTTTTTTTGTGTTCATTTTTCTTATTTTTAGTGTTTAAACTTCAAGTCCTACAACAATAATATCATCCGTTTGTTTGTAGTTGCCTCGCCATTCTTCAAAACGAGTTTCCAACTGTTTGCGCTGTTCTGCCATGGGTAGATTGTGTATTTGGTCGAGAATTTTGCGGTAGCCGGACGTTTTTAAAACGTGGTTTAATGTCCCGCCAAATTGCGATTGATAGCCGTCGCTGGCAAGGTAAATCTTGTCGCCTTTTTCAAGTTGAATTTCTGTTGATTCAAACGGTTTTTCGTTGACATACAAACCGATAGGATTACGAACAGCCTTGATAATTGTTTGTTCGTCGCCTCGGTAATAGAGAAACGGAATGTTGGCTCCGGCGTATTGCAACATCTTGGTTTCTTTGTGAATAACCAAAAGTGCAGCGTCCATACCGTCGCGCATTTGCGATTTAACCGCTTGATTCAGTGTATGTTTGATGGTGTCGCGCATACCGTTAAGTACATCGTCGGCTTTGCGGAGGCCTTCGCGACCCACAATTTCGTTGAGAGCCGAAAAACCGAGCATACTCATAAACGCTCCTGGAACGCCGTGTCCTGTGCAGTCGGCTACCATAAATATAAAGTAATCAGCATCTTTGAATGCCCAATAAAAGTCGCCACTTACCACATTGCGCGGACGGTAGAATACAAAACTATCGGCAAAAAACTCATTTAAATCGTTGTTTTGCGGCAGCATCGAAAACTGTATGTGCTGCGCGTAAAGTATTGAGTCGTTGATTTCTCTACGCTGTTCTTCAAGCAGTTTGTTCTTTTCTTCAAGAGTGTTTCGCTGTGTTGAAATTTCGAGGTTCTGCGCCTCAATTTCATTTTTCTGACTTGTGAGAATCTTGTTTGTAATGCGTTTCTGACGGTTTTTTAATGCAAAAAATACTGCTCCGCCTAATGCCATTACTATAATGAGCACAAGAATCAACCTATGTGCCGAGTCGAGTTCCTGCTCCTTGTGAAGCATTGCAATTTCGTTCTCTTTTTTTACTTTATCTATTTGGTATTCAATATTTTCCATACCGTATGTCTTGCGAGCGTTCCAAAACGTATCGGCGTATGCCATCACCACAGTGTAGTTATCAATAGCCTTTTGAAGGTCGCCACGTTT
>JAFYFR010000097.1 GCA_017543645.1 Bacteroidales bacterium | reverse complement strand
CGAGCAGTTCTTTCAACTTGCGGTTGAGGTGTACGCGGCTGATGCCTACTTTTGCGCTGAGTTCGTTTACACCGAAATTGGTGTAGACCATTACCTTACCAAGCCCGTAAGTATCAATATGCTAAAAAGTTCGATAACCAACGCCATCTCCACCCGCGAAAAAATGGCGGCACGAATGGCAGCCGACATACATTCGGCACAAACAGTAATCGAAGCCGAAAGTCCCGACCAGTTATTGCTAAAAAAGGTAGTGGACACCATCAACAAAAACTTAGAAAACACAAATTTCGGTGTAAACGAACTCAGCGCAAAAGTAGGCATCAGCCGCGTACACCTCAACCGCAAGTTGAAAGAACTGCTCGACATCACGCCCGTAAACCTCATCAAATCAATCAAAATGCGTCAGGCAGCGATACTTTTGGTACGCAACAAACTCAACGTAGCCGACGTAGCGTTCAAACTTGGATTTTCGAGCCACAGTTATTTTTCGAGCCATTTCAAAGAATACTACGGCATCTCACCCACCGAATTTGTTACCAAATATTCAGCTTCGGAAAACCAAGAGGAATTTGAAAAAATGGTGAGGATGTAAAAAAAACAAATCCCCGACGCAATCACTGCGCCGGGGAAAGAAGTCTTTTTATTAACCTATTTAAGTATTAAGAGGGGAAAACAATTTCTAATTGTATCCAGGGTTTTGGTAAGCCTTAACCTCAGCCTCTGTCATTTCAAGTGCGTTCAACTGACCAATAGGAATAGGACGGAGATAGAGTTCGGGGGTAATTTTACGTGTAGTAGTTTTAACTTCTGTCCAAACACCTTCAGAGTTAGCCTCAGCGATTGTGTATTTGCCTGCACGTTCAGCCCAAGTCTGAGTGCGAACAAGGTCGTACCAGCGGAGACCCTCGCCAAAAAGTTCGCGTGCGCGCTCGTCGAGCACGTAATCGATTGTGATGGTGGAGGGAGTGGCGGCTACGAGGTCGGCAGAATAATCGGCGGAAACAGCCTTGTTTTCAGCATTGCTGAATGTCCATTTGCCGGCTCTTGCGCGGAGCACGTTAAGCATTTCTTTGGCTGCGGAATTGTCGCCCTTTTTAACGGCTGCCTCAGCAGCAATAAGATACAACTCAGAGAATTTAGCAATAACAAACGGACGAGTAGATGCTCCGTTGGGCTGGCCAAGACCAGAACCATTGTCGGTGCGGTAAGTACCAAGTTTCCAAAGTCCAGGATAAGCATAGCGGCTGGTGTGTTTGGTGCCGAATACAAAGTCGGCGCGACCTGCCATAGTGCCTGCACCTACATTGCTGGTAGCATCATTGTCGGCTTTTTTAACAGGGTAAACCACATCTGCGGGGTCGTCGGTAAGGAATGTGAGCAAAGGTTCGCCCGGAGCCACTTTCATATCATTTGCATTTTTGTAAGTGGTGGTTGTATCACCGCCTTTATTCCAGTTGCCACGGTAAACGGTTACAAAAGTACCATCCCAACGAGAGTCCTTAACTTTGTCGTCGAACATAGCAAGAGCTTCATGAGTAGGAGCCATACGAGTCCACGGACGACCAGCCCATTGAGCAGCCTCGCGGTGCATAGTCTTTTTGCCTTGCGATTTGAATGTACCTTCGTAGTTCCAGGTTACAGCCCACATAGCAAAGTTTTCTGCGCCACCACCGTTGCTCCAACTAAGCGATGCCTGATTGTAGAACTCGTCGCCTTCGATACGGTCGGCATAGAACATACATTCCTTGTTGCGGTCGTTGGCACCGAGGTTAACATCATAATAATGACTCATAAGTCCGTAAATACCAGGGTTGTCGATAGCTGTTTTGGCTACATCGTAAGCCTGTGCAAAATACCATGCGGCATCATGACCGTCCTTGTCGGTGCGGCTACATTCGGGATAAGTGGGAATACCTTTGGGATTCTCAAGCCACCATCCGAAAGTAAGGTATGCCTTGGCAAGAAACAGACGTGCAACATTTTTAGTAACAGTACCAGTTTTGCGCGCCGTCTGGGGTAGGTCGTCAACAGCCTTTTTGAGATCGGCAAACACTGCGCTGTAAACCTCAGGAACAGTGTTGCGTACGCTTACACGCGATGGCGACTGGTTAGAATGTAATTCGCCGCTACCGAGATCGAGAGGAACTCCGCCGAAAGTTTGAACGAGATTGAAGAAATGAAAACCTCTGAAGAAGTAAGCCTCAGCCAAAAGAGCTGGGCTCATATTGGCCTCTCCGCCGTTTTCGATAATGGCGCATGCCGAATTGATGGCTGTATAAGCCTGTCCCCACATGGCATCGCTGCGACTTGATGACGGAGTAAGAGTGCCCGCTCCCGAAAGGTCGTGATCTTTGAAGTTGTTGTCGGCACTCTGAGCGTAAGTGTATTCATCTGTGCCGGTTTCGAGAGAGTTATAGAAATACATATTTCCATACATATTGCGGAGGTTCTGATAAAGACCAGTAAGACCGCCGTTGATACCCTCAGAGGTTTTGAAGTAACCTGGTTCGAAATTAGAGCGAGGTTCCTCTTCGAGAATATCCTGACATGCTGCAAAGCCAAACGAAGCCAATGCTGCTGCCAATGCTATATTTTTTAGACTTGTATTCATCTTTTCTTAAAGTTTATTAAGTAGTAATTAGAATGTAAAGTTAACACCAAACATATAGGTTCTTGTAGCAGGTGTGTTGGTACCAATAGTCAAAAGACGTCTCTGTCCGTAGGCTACTGCCGCATTCTCGTTGCCGTAAGAGTTGGTTTCAGGATCCATGCCCGACTCTTTCTTGTAGGGCGAGAACATTACGAAAGGATTGAGAATCGAAGCGTAAACTCTGAGTTTAGAGATTCCAGCGTTTTTGAGAGCCTGCAAACCGTCGAAATTGTATCCGAGAGTGATAGTGCGGATTTTGAGGTACGAAGCGTCGAAATATCCGAGAGTGCTGCCGTATTTGGGGTTATTACCGTCGCGGATACCGTTGGGAGCGGGATAGTGTGCACCAGTGTTGGTGGGTGTCCAATAGTCAACATCAATATTGTTGTTTCGACCGCTGAGAGTGTTGAGATAACCGCTCGAACCGTAGAGTGTGCTGATGAGCAATCCGCCTACTTTGTATGCGCCAACGATGTTGAGGTCGATATTGCGCCACGAAACTGTGGTGTTGAAACCACCCTGGAGGTCGCATTCCATGCTCTGAGGAATTTTGTCTTCGTCGCTGATAGCACGAACAGGTACACCGTTTTCGTATTCGCCGGTGTAAACCACCTTGATCATACCGGGAGCACCAGCGGGTTCGAGTACTTTGCGGAGTTCTTCTTCGTCCTCCTGCCAGATACCATCGTATTTATAATCGTAAATACAGTCGATAGGTTTGCCCACAAACCAGTTGTTGTTACGGTCTTCTTTCTGACCCGAAGATAGTTTTACAAGTTTGTTGCGGTTTACGTACATGTTGACACCTGCTGTCCAAGTCCAACCGTTGTTGTCGTTGATAATTGTACCGTCGATATTGAGCTCAAAACCTTTGTTTTCGGTTTCACCAATGTTAGCCATATAACTGCCCACACCTGCCGAACCAGGAAGGCCTACACTGAGAAGCACGTTTTTGGTTGCCATTTTATAGTATTCGGCAGTAACATTCAAACGGTTACGGAAGAACGAGAGGTCGAGACCAACGTTCCAAGTTGTGGAGTACTCCCATCCAAGTTCGGGGTTGGGAAGTTCCGACACATAGTAGCCTGTAGTAGTTTCTGAACCGTAGTTGTAAGGCTGAGTAGAGAGCAAGCCGAATGTTTTGTAGGGATCAACCGACTGGTTCGAAGTTTCACCGTAGCCTACCCTTATTTTCAACTGGTTGAGCCACGAAACACCGTCCATAAACGATTCGTTCTTAACATTCCAACCGAGCGAAACTGCAGGGTATGTGTGCCATTTGTGTCCTTCTGCCAAACGCGAAGAGCCATCGCTACGTACTGCTACGCTAAGCATATATTTGCTGTCGTAAGAATACATCAGACGGGCCATGTAAGAGATGAGGCCAGTTTTGCTGTAGCCCTGGTAGGCAGGGTTTACAGTGATAGTACCGTTTGCGCGGCCGATATTCCAATACTGGAACTGAGTGGGAATATCCTGTCCAGACATATTAGACGAGTTGTAAAGGCTTTGTTCTGCTGAGTACATAGCCACAAAGTTGATGCTGTGTTTCTCGGCTAATATTTTGTCGTAAGTGATGAGGTTTTCAATAGCCCAGTTGGTGGTTAACTGGTTGGTAACGCCAGCACTTGAGAGCGCGTCGGGATTATCGCTGAATACACCTTGTCCGGTATAGTTGCCACTATTCTGATGACGGAGGTTGAGGCCTACGTTTACTCTGTATTTCAGGCCTTTGACATACGGAAGTTCTGCCTCTCCATAGAAAGTGTTGTAAGAGCCGAACACTTTGCGTTTGTTTGCATACGAATCACCAAGCCATTCGAGCACTTTGCGTGAAATCACATAATTGTTGCCCGATGCACGGTTGATACGAGTCTTGAACGAGCCATCCTCGTTATATGGATCTGTTGTAGGTGTAGCAGCAAGGATGCTGAACATCTGGTTGCAGTCGTTGGTTATAGAGTAGTTGTTATTGGTGCTGAATCCTACCTTAAAATATTTGCCAATCTTCTGGTCGATAGAGCCGCGGAGCGAGAAACGGGAGAAATCTTGTAAAGGAACAATCGCCTCTTCGCGGTAGTAACCAAGACCGAACGAATAGTTGCCAGCCTGTGTGCCACCTGTTATAGTAACGTCATGGCTTGTAACCATGCCTTTGTCGAAGAAAAGATCCTGCCAATCGGTGTCAACGCCTTCTCTTTCGTCGGTACCGTAGTTGGTGTATTCGGGATTAGCACCTGCGCCGAAAAGTTCGGAATATTGAGCTCCGTTCATCATAGGATATTTGGCAAAGATGGTTTTGATACCGTAATATCCATTGTAAGAGATTTTAGCCTTCTGACCTTCAGAACCACGGTTGGTAGTAATGATGATAACGCCGTTGGCACCACGCGAACCGTAGATTGCTGTT
This sequence comes from Bacteroidales bacterium, assembly GCA_017543645.1. The sequence goes on along the minus strand of JAFYFR010000097.1, from coordinate 5,918 downwards.
GCCGAAGCATCTTTAAGAATGTCGAGCGACTTGATGTCAGCTGGATTGATGTCGCTGAGATTGCCTGCGAACGGAATACCATCGAGCACGATGAGAGGGTCGTTGCTTGCGTTGAGCGAGCGAGTACCGCGGATGCGGATCTGCATAGTTTCGCCCGGTTTTGACGATGTCTGGGCCATCTCCACGCCGGCAATTCTGCCTTGAAGATTTTGGGTGATGTTAGAACCTGCCACAGCACGCATGTCCTCGCCTTTGACTGAAGCGACAGAGCCTGTAACGGCCTCTTTGCGCTGTGTGCCGTAGCCCACAACCACTACCTCTTCGAGAGCCTTAGTGTCTTCCTCTAATATAATATGCATGTTAGAGGATGCGGGAGCGGTCTGTGTTTCGTAACCCATAAAAGAGAACACGATTGTAGCACCGCTCTGTACGTTCAACGAGAACTTACCTTCAAGGTCGGTGATTGTTCCGTTGGTTGTACCTTGTTCCAAAACGGTTACGCCTATAAAGGGGTCACCGGTTGATGATGTTACCGTACCCGAAGCCGTAGTCTGCGCCACAGCCGACATCGAGACAAACATCAAGGGCAGCATTATTAGCATCGCCCATAAATAATTAAGTTTTGCCTTCATAAAAAAAACTGGTTAAATTTGTTAAAATACCGTAAGTAAAATCTGTAAAAAAACTCTAATATATTAAGGTGTGAAACTCCTGTCCTTTCGGACTTCTTTTTCTTTCCCTTTTTCGTTAACAAAAATTCAAAATTGAGGCAACGTTGACTATACTATTTTGAAACAAATGATTTAAACTTTTTAACAAATTTTTAAGATTATAAACATAAAGTAAAACTCTTACATAAAACAAAATATAATATTGATAATCAGTATATTATAATATATCTTATTACGTAATTTACAATTATTGTAACAAAATTGACAGTTATTTTTGGTAAGGCAGTATCTGATGTAACAATTTTTTTTAGCCAGAAACTCATAAAAATGGTATATTTGCGGTATAATAATTACACATAATCAAAACTATGAAAAAAATTATCTTATTACTCCATATCCTTGTCTCCAGTTATGTTTTTGCACAGGAGAACCTTACGGTAAGAGACGTAACATCAGGCGCATACCGCTTTTACTCAAACACTTTCGACGACATTACGCCTATGAACGACGGCGAAACCTACACAGCTCTCAAAAACGGCAGAATTGTGAGATGCTCGTTTGCCACGGGTGAAACCATCGAAACTATACTCAACGGTAGTTGTTACGGTTTCGAGATGTCGCCAAATGAGGATAAATTATTGTATTACTACGAGTACCAACCTATCCACCGAAACTCGTTCTACACACATTATTATATATACGACCTTGACACCAAAAGCAAAACTCCGCTTTACGAGGAAGCTTGGCAGCAACAGGCAACTTTTTCGCCCGATGGCAAAAAGGTGGCTTTTATTGTAGACAACGACATCTATGTTAGAGACTTAGAAAACGGCAATATTACACAAGTTACCACCGACGGACGGCACAATTATATTCTTAACGGCATTCCCGACTGGGTGTACGAGGAGGAATTCTCTTTTAACCGCGCATACGAGTTTTCTCCCGACAGCAAAAAAATCGCCTTCACCAAATTCAACGAAAGCGATGTTAAAGAGTACGTTTTGCAATATTACAACCAACTATCCGATGATTACGACCCCGAATCGCTTTATCCCGTCAACTATTCGTACAAATATCCCAAAGTGGGCGAAAACAATTCGGTTGTATCGGTAAACGTCTACGATTTTGAATCGGCACAAACCACCATTGCTGACCTTGGCACCGAAACCGACATTTACATTCCCAATATCCAATGGACCGAAGACCCTGAAAATCTTGCTATTGTAAGAATGAACCGTAAGCAAAACCGTCTCGACCTGATGATATACAACACCAACACAAAAAACACCAAAACCATTTACACTCAGCGCGATAAGTATTACATCGAAGAAACCGTTCCGCAGAGTATTGTATTCCTCAGCGACAACAAATCGTTTCTCATAGAATCGGAACAGAGCGGATACCGCCACATCTATCGCTACGGAATGGACGGCAAACTAATCAACGCTGTTACCAAGGGCGATAAAGAGCTGACAGAGTTTCTCGGCGTGGACGAGAAAAACAAGAAGATATATTACATAGGTGTGGGCGACAATCCCACTCAGACATCACTATACTGCGCCGACCTTAGTGGCAAAAAAATCACACGCCTTTCGAGCCAAAACGGAACCAACGAGGCTGTGTTCTCATCCACTTTCAAATACTATGTAAACACATTCTCTAACGCCACCACCCCCGAAATCATCACCGTAAACACAAGCAACGGCAAGGAAATCAAGACAATAGAAACCAACGAAAGCGTTAAAAAAGCCGCTGCTGATTATGGTGGTCCAAACCGCGAAATTTTCTTTTGGAAAAACAGCCATGGCGACCAACTTTCGGCATACATAATCCGACCCTTGGATTTTGATTCCACTAAGCGTTATCCGGTGGTTGTGGTTGGCTACAATGGCCCGAACTACAACTATGTCAACGATGATTGGGAATTTGGATGGCATCAACTATTGGCGCAAAAAGGCTACATAGTGGCATCCACCGACACCCGTGGCACAGGCCGCAAAGGTTCGGATTTCCGAAAATGCACCTACGGCAAACTCGGCGCAATAGAAACCGAAGATCTCGCCGAATTTGCCGACTTTCTTGCCGCCAAACCTTTTGTGGACGGCGGTCGTCTCGGCATTTGGGGATGGAGCTACGGCGGATTTATGGCTGCAAACGCTATGACACGCACACCCGGCAAATACGCTCTCGGCATTGCTGTCGCGCCCGTAACCAACTGGGAATATTACGACAACATCTACACCGAGCGTTATATGGGTTTGCCCACCGAAAATCACGACGGCTACGTAAAGAACTCGCCAACATATTACGCCCAAAACCTCAAAGGTAAATTCCTGCTGATTTTTGGCGCAGCCGACGACAACGTGCATCCGCAAAACTCATTGATTTTTGCCGAAGCCCTTGTGCAAGCCAACAAACAGTTTGACTATATGCAATATACCAACCGAGACCACAGCATTTACGGTGGCAACACCAGATTGCATTTGTATACTAAGATGACGGAGTTTATTTTGAATAATTTGTAGAAATTTTAAAAAAAAGTCCAATAAACATTGACATTTAAAAAAAAAAGCCGTATATTTGGTCATCAACTTAACAATATAAAATGTTACTATTATGAAAAGTATACACAAAAAAATGATTGCTGAATGTATAGGTACATTCACATTGGTATTTGGCGGTTGTGGAACTGCCATTTTCGGCAACGTAGGTTTCCTTGGCGTTGCAATCGCGTTTGGTCTCACTGTTGTAGCAATGGCTTATGGCATTGGACACATTTCGGGCGCACACCTCAACCCCGCTGTTTCGTTTGGTTGCTTTGTCAACGGACGTATGACAGGCAAAGAGATGGGCAGTTATTGGATTGCTCAGATTATTGGCGCAAGTTTGGCAGCAGCCATCCTCTGGATGCTTGTCAAATGCACAGGCGGCACTCCCGGCACATTTGCTGCCAACGGTTACGGCAGCGAATTTTTCAAAGGCGCAGCCGGATACGCTAACTGCGATGCAGTAGGAGCATTCATCATCGAAATGGTATTGACATTCATATTCTTGATGGTAATCCTCGGCAGCACCGATTCAAAAGGCGCAGGACTTCACGCAGGTTTGGCAATCGGCCTTACACTCGTACTTATCCACTTGATTAGCATTCCGTTGACCAACACAAGCGTTAACCCCGCTCGTTCGTTCAGCCAGTGCCTATTCTCTGAAAACGCTTTGGCTTGGAAACAGTTGTGGTTGTTCTTTGTGGCTCCCCTTTGCGGTGCAGGTCTCGCAGGATTGTGCTACAAACTTTTCCAGAAAGACAGCAAATAATACGTGTTCATTTTAATAAAAAAAACTGTGAGCCAATTGGTTCACAGTTTTTTTTTATTATATTGTTGATTATGAATGTTTGAAATATGAAAGAGCCATCATCAGTTTCTCTGATTCATGCTGGAGAATGTCTGAATTGGTAGCCATCTCCTCAGATATAGATGCGAACTGCTGTGTGCTAACGTTGAAACGCTGAACAGCTGTGTTGATTTGCGCACCTCCCGCAGCCTGTTCGCGGCAAGCGGCGGCAATATCCTGAACAAGAGTGGTGGTACGGTCGATGTCGGGAAGCACATGGGCAAATGCGTCGCCGGTCTGCTTAGAAACGTTGCGTCCTTCGGTGCTTACCGCGTCGATCTCCTTGGCTGCCAACGCACAACGTTCGGCCAACTTGCGTACTTCTGCTGCCACCACTGCGAATCCCTTGCCATGTTCGCCGGCACGTGCGGCTTCTACTGCGGCATTGAGAGCAAGTATGTTGGTCTGGAATGCAATTTCGTCGATTATCGAGATTTTTTCGGCAATCTCGTTCATGGCATGGATTGATTTCTTGGCTGTTTCGCTGTAATCTGATATGGTTTTTGATGTTGCTACTGCAATTTTTTCGGTTTCGAGAGCATTGTCGGAGTTTTGCTGAATCGACGACGCCATCTCCTCAACCGACGAACTTACCTCCTCGGCCGAAGCAGCCTGATCGCTTGCCGAATTGCTCATCTGAGTGCTTGCGCGGTTCATTTCGGTGCTTGTGGAGGAAATCGCCGTTGCGCTCTCCTTGATTGAGTTTACTATGTTGTTAAGGTTTTCTGAAAGCATACAGATGGCATTGTTGAGCGTTCCCACCTCGTCTTGGTTTGGAGAACGTTCGGTAGACACTTTGAGGTCGCCCTTGGCAAGATGTGTTGCCCTGTCGATTGCTTGTCGGAGTGGTTTGATTGTGCGCTTAGTAAAATCGCTGAATGCCAAGAGAAACATCAATGTGGCTATTATCAAGCCGATAATAATTCCTCTGCGCGTCGATGATACCGATTCTTCCAAAGCTTGCGAAGTGGACTTGATAACTTTTGCAGCATGGGTTTGAAGTGTCGCCGCCGATACGCTGATAGTTTCGCGGAGTTTTGACGCTTCGGAAATGTCTGTTGCTCCGTTGCTGTTCAAACAATCGTTAATCAGCGATTTGAGCTTTTGAAAAGCTTCTTTGCTGACCCTGTATTCGGCTTTGATATTCGCCTCGATTTCGTTTTTATCCACATAGTCGGTAAGTGTTTGGAATTTCGTGTCTGCCTTGGTGCAGTTTTCGGTTGCCAAGGTACGACCTTCCATACTTTTGTCTTTGGCGAACATCGAAATACCTTTGTAGGCGGCGTTTACGTCAATCACCATAGCGTCGGCGGTTTGCATAATATCTACATAACGGTTGGAAAGTTTTTCTGAATATTCTCCCACAGTGCCCTGTTTTACAAAAACATAGATGACTACAACAATGAGTGGAATAATAATTAAACTTATGCCAAAGGTAATCCTGCTCGAAAGCGAGAATTTGTTTAATTGTTTGTCAAGAAGTAAAGCCATAGAATAATGTATTTTATTAGGTAACAGCTAAAGTATCACAAAGAAAGTACCAAAATCGACCTTCTCATAACTATAATACGTATCAAACAATTGTGAGTTGCATTGATATAATCAATAGTGATATAAATTTTTTACTCCTTCTCCTTAATAATGCCGTAACGATAAGCCTCTAATAATTTTCGCAAGTTTTCGATTTGAATTTTTAGCGACGCACCTTTATCGGTATCACAAACGTGCATTCTACGATATTTAAACTCCTCTAATTGCACACGGCTGTGAATGTCGGAACCTTCTTTTACTGCACGCTCTTTGCTTTCAAATGCCTCGTGCTGAACAAGTTGCACACCGTGACTATTATATATT
>JAFYFR010000014.1 GCA_017543645.1 Bacteroidales bacterium | reverse complement strand
GAGATGCACGGTATCCGTTACGGCAAAGACAACACCACAATACCAGGTTTCACCTACGAAGAAATGGCGGGACTTGTGCTCGGCTACGACCCTTGGGACCTCGGTCTTCAAATGCACCAAATCGACCCTCGTCCGTTCTTAGACAAAATCGGCATCCCCTACGACAACGACCGTATGTACAAAACCAAGACAGGAAAAATGATTGGCGAATACACACCACAACAAACGAGATAACAATGCATAATGCATAATTAATAATGCATAATCACTTTTTAATTTGTAACTAAATGAACAACATAGTAATAATAGGCGGCGGAATTGCAGGTGTAGAAACAGCCTGCACACTTGCTGAAAGCGGCAACCGCGTTACAATTATAGAACGTACAGGCGACATCGGCGGAAAACTCAACCGATGGTACTGCCTTTTCCCAGATTTTAAAAAGGCTGACGAAATTAAAAAGTACCTCAAAGAGCGCATAGCCAAATTTGATATCGAATTGAAACTAAACTCTGAGGTAGACAAGGCCGAACGCAATGGCAATCAATGGTATATCTACACAGGCAATGTGCGTTACACCGCCGATGCTGTGGTAATTGCCACCGGCTACGAACTTTTTGACGCCACCCGCAAGGAGGAACTCGGCTACAAGATTTACGACAATGTAATTACCCAAGGCGACCTTGAAGACAAGTTTCGCGCAGGTGATTTTAAAACCACTTTTGGCGAAAACCCCAAACGTGTGGCTATTGTGCACTGCGTGGGTTCGCGCGACGAAAAATGTCACAACCTCTACTGCTCCAAAGTGTGCTGCGTAACGGGCGTTAAGCAGGCTATTGAGTTGAGCAAATTTTTGCCCGAAACTCAGATTTTCTGCTACTATATGGACCTCCGTATGTACGACAAGCATTTTGAAGAACTTTACCGCACCGCTCAGGAGCATCACAACATACAGTTTATCCGTGGACGCGTGTCGGAGGTGTCGCAAACTCCCGACCACCGTCTTGCCATCAAAACCGAGGACACACTTTCGGGTCGCCCGATGAAGATGAAACTCGATATGCTTGTGCTTCTTGCCGGAATGGACACCAAGAAACATAATAAAAAGGTGTCGGAATTGTTTGACGTGGAGCGCGAAGAATCAGGATTTCTCAAATCCAAAGACTTCCACATTGGCGCGGGCATACTATCGCAAAAAGGTGTTTTTGCCGCTGGATGCTGCATTTCGCCAATGTCGATAAAAGAAACCATCGAAAACGCCCGTAGTAGTGCGGTGCAAATCAACCAATACCTTAAAACTCTGTAAGATATGGATTTCGGATTCTCTACATTAGAAGCCCGCTCAATAGATTTCGACAAGTTCGACGGAAGGATTCTCCGCTACGTGCTTCAATATGAGCCGTCGCTGCTGGTATGCCTTTCGTGCGGAGGCTGCACAGCCACTTGCAGCGCGGGAAACCTCACCGATTTTAATATCCGAAGGTTGCAACTTATGCTCCGTCGCGGCGAGGTAGAAAACCTCCAAACCGAAATCAATAAATGTATGCTCTGCGGCAAATGCCTTTTGGTGTGCCCGCGCGGAGTTAACCTGCGAAACGTGGTTATGCTTATCAAAAAAGCCCTCGTTCACTTTAAAAATCAGGAGAAATAGCAATGGAATTCAAAGATATATTTTTCTATCCCTTTTTAATAGGCACAGTATACCTCTTTGCCGTGGTTATCTGGCGGTTTACCAAGTGGTTTATTGGTCTTAGCAAAATCGACAAAATCCGTGTGCGCATAGGATTGTTTTCTAAAAAGACCCTCAAATCTATTTGGGAGAGCATCCGCGAAGGTTTGTTTCACCGTAATATATTCCGCAACAACAAGTTGCTCGGATATATGCACATGTCGTTGGCGTTTGGATGGTTTTTGCTCATTGTAGTAGGCCATTTTGAGGCGTCGAGTTACCACGGGTCGATGTTTTTTCCTTTTCAGCACTCGGTATTTTTCCGCTATTATGTAACTGATAATGTGCAATTTCCGGGGCACGTTTTCTTTTCCTACGCAATGGAAATACTCCTTTTCTTTGTGCTCAGCGGCGTAATGCTTGCATATTTTAAACGTTTCCGCAGCAAGGCTTTTGGTATGAAACGCACCACTCGTATGCGCTACGGCGACCGCATTGGTCTTACAGCACTCTGGATGATTTTCCCCACAAGGTTTCTTTGCGAAACTTTTACCGCGGGCGTTTATCACAATGGCAGCCCTATTTTCAACTCAATAGGTGATGCGTTTGCTTCGCTGGGCAATCTTCAACCGTGGCTCAATCCGCTGTGGCTATTATATTCAATTGTTCTCGGAGTGTTTTTTGTGGCAATGCCTTACACAAGGTATATGCACATTTTTGCCGAAATCAACTTGATTTTCTTGCGCAATTGGGGCGTAACGCTCAAAGAACGCCGCGTAAACACTTACACATTGGCTCAGGTTTATAGTTGTTCGCGCTGCGGTATCTGTATTGATGCTTGTCAGTTGAACCTTGCCGGAATCAAAAACTCGCAATCGGTTTACGTGCTCAAAAATATCCGCAACAAGAACCTCACCGACGAAGTGCTTTTCAACTGCCTTATCTGCGGCAAGTGTCAGGAGGCTTGCCCGGTGGGTATCGACGTAAACAAACTGCGTATTACTCAGCGTATTGAAACCACTCGTCAATACAATTCAAGTTACGACTATCTCAAAACCTCGGAGGCTAAAAAAACCGACATTGTATACTTTGCCGGCTGTATGACACACCTCACACCCGCCATCAAAAAGTCTATGCTCAGCATTCTCGACGCCGCCGGCGAAAACTACTGGTTTATGGACGAGAACAAAGCTCCCTGCTGCGGACGTCCGCTTATGACCGCCGGACAGTTCGACGCCGCCCAAAAACTTATCGACACCAACACCAAGATGATTTTGGATTCGGGTG
>JAFYFR010000096.1 GCA_017543645.1 Bacteroidales bacterium | reverse complement strand
CATGCGCAACGAATTTAAGCAGCGTCTCGACCTGATTGACAATAGTTCCGAAGTAATTGACAATCTTAAAGATGAGATTAAGCAGATAACATCGCAGCTTGCCAAATTGTCGGACGAGATTTCGCAAAAGCGCAAAAAATCTTCCGAGGGTCTGTGCAAAGAGATTACCACGCTGCTGTCGTCGGTAGGTATCAACGACTCGCAGTTTGAGGTGCGCTTTGACAGCAGCAAGGATTTCCTTCCCACGGGTCGTGACATGGTGAAATTCATGTTTTCGGCTAATAAGAACGTGGCGAAGCAGGATTTGTCGAAAACGGCGTCAGGCGGAGAACTTTCGCGTTTGATGCTGTGCCTCAAATATATATTGTCGAAATCGGTAAAGCTTCCCACCATAATTTTCGACGAAATCGACACCGGCATCTCGGGCGACATAGCTGGCAAGACCGGCGCGATGTTCCAACGTATTGCCGAGTTTATGCAGGTTATCTGTATCACGCATCTTCCGCAGGTTGCCGCTAAGGGCGACCATCATTTTAAGGTTTACAAGCACGAGTCGGACGGCACGGTGCGCAGCGACATCAAGCAGCTTTCGTCTGAGGAGCGTGTCAACGAGATTGCCGCAATGCTCAGTGGCGAAACCGTTACACCAGCGGCGTTGCAAAATGCGAAGGAGCTTTTGAAAATGGCAAAAAAATAGTTTAGAATCATGGCAGAAATCAATATAAAGAACAAAAAGGCCTCGTTTCAATACGAGTTTCTCGAAAAATATATAGCCGGCATCCAGCTTTTAGGCACCGAAATCAAGTCGATACGCGACGGCAAGGCGGCTCTCACCGACTCGTACTGCTCCTTTACCGACCACGAGCTTTATGTCAAGATGTTTATCGGCGAGTATTCGCACGGCGGATATGTCAACCACGACCCGCGCCGCGAGCGCAAGCTGCTCCTTCAGCGCAAGGAACTCGACAAGTTGGAAAAGAAAGTCCAGAACACAGGCCTTACCATTGTGCCTCTTAAGATGTTTCTCAATAAGGACGGCTACGCCAAGATAGAGATAGCCCTCTGCCGGGGCAAGAAGATGGCCGACAAGCGTCAGGATATAAAAGCCCGCGACAATGAACGAGAGCTTTCCAGAGTAAAGAAGATAAAGGGATAAAAAAAGCACGGTTTTTAGCCGTGCTTTTTGGTATGATGGTGTTATCTACTGTTCGCGAGCGCACTGGGCGTTGAGTATACGCCAGCTCTGGTCTTCGGGATTCTCTATCAGTTTTTCGAGATAGTGGTATTTGATTCCGAACTTGTTTTTGATGGCTGTAATCTGGTCTTCAATCTTTTTGCGCTCCTCGTCGGAAGGCATCTCGCCCTTTTCGGCGGTGATTATCAGATTTTTGGAAGTGTTGTCGTATTGCACAAACTCAAAAATCTTGGTCTTGTAGCCGTTGAGGTTAAGAATCAATGCCCTTAGTCCGTCGGTGATGATTTCGGCTTGGCGCTCGAGCATCAGACCGTTTTTCAATATGGGCTCAAGCACGTTGCTCGAAGTTATTTTCATCTGGCTGCGGATCTGCTTGTGGCAGCATGGCGAAGTGATGATGAGCTTGGCTCCGGCTTTGATACCCATGTATATAGCATCGTCGGTGGCGGTGTCGCAAGCGTGAAGGGCTATTAGTATGTCGGTACTGTCGGTTTTAAAGTCGTTGAGGTTGCTCTGAACGAACTTCAGACCGGCAAACTGCGATTTCTGCGCGAGGTTGTTGCCGAATTTTACGAGGTTGTCCTGTGCTTCGATGCCCTGCATTACTACGGGAATCTCCCTGACGTTGGTGAGATAGTCGTAAGTGGCGAATGTCAGATAGCCCTTTTCGCTGCCGCTGTCGATAATGTTGAGGGGCTTGCAGTCTTTGTAACAATCGTAAAACGAGTCGATAATCTCCACAAATTTTTCCACCTGCTTGTATTTCGCGCTCATGCTCGGAATAATTTCGCCCTTGTTGTCGGTGATACCGAGCGATTTGAGGTAAACGCTGTTTTTGGTGTCGATGAGGCGTTTCTTTGCAACGTCGTGTTCGCCGTCGCCAGCCTCGGTGAATGTGGGTTTCTTAGTGTAGATTTTTGGAACTCTCTTGTTGTTGTATTTGAGTTCGATGTCTTCTTTGGTTGTAAACAGGTTGATGTCCAAAAAATTGCTGCCGATAATGGCATGAAGCTGGGTAACAGCTTCTTCCACAGTAAAGTTTTTGGTAACGTCGTTTCGGCTGTATTTGTATACGAACTGGAGATTCGGCTGGTTGTTAAGCTCCACGTACCTTACCACTATTTTGTTCATTTCCTGGTTTTCAAGAACTCTCTTGGCTAAGATGAGTTTGACGAATGTCTTTTTGTATACGGACGAACTTACTTTGTCGGTAAATTCTTTTACTACATTGTCCATGATTTGTTTAATGTTGTCTTTTTTAAATTAAGGTTTATAAATATGTCATTAATGTATTACGCAAAAATCACGCCGTAGTTTCGTTTTTTGGGTCATTTTATTTGTCGCACCATAAAAATTCTGCTCTGAACATGGGTTTTGAGTCGGAGTTCAGCATCTCTACCAAATCGGTGTCACCATCGTGCTTGATGATAGTTTTAACGGTTTGGTTGTAAAGTACTTCGCTCATAAAGTTTAAGTCTGCCGAAACCAAGCGGCGATGCTCGAATGTGGCTATCTCTACCATGTTTAACGCTAACTCCAAGTAACGTATGCTGTACAGATGCCTGTTGATGTCGATGTCGGAATATCTTATAGTGTATTCGTGCGCTTGTTCGGACTGCTCGATAGCAAATCGCAGGTGCTTGTATTTCTGCACGTTGCTTTCAGGCGTTATCAAGCTGGCAATATGAGGAAGCACGTCGGAGAGAAAAACCGGACGTCTTGTCTTTACGTTGATAATCAGCCATTCCGTTGAAATTTCTGCCACAATTACGCCGTTGTGTTCAATGTAGAAATCACGTTTGCACGACAGTCGCGAAATCTCTGAAATTTTGGTAGTTATCTTAATGATGCTGTTGATTGCAGGTAGCTCTTTTATAATTCCGAAGTGTATCCCCGAAACCACCCATGTGAGATTCTGGCTGTTGAGGATGTCTATGCTGGTCTTGATTTTTATGGCGTGCATACCGGCTATGTCAAGTATGTAGTTGCCTAATGCGGCGATGCTCATAATGCCGGTAAAGTCTGTGTCCTTGTGAGTTACACGGTATTCTTTGGTAAAAGTCTTTTCCATAATTAAATAAATTTTAATGCTACAAATATAATAAACTTTTGGAATATGATATTATTATTAATATATTTGCGTTTTGAAGAATTTGGGCTGATTTTTGTTTGAATAAAATTTGGCGTTTATTTAAAAATAGTATTATTATAACTTGAAAAACAGACTATTAAGATTATAAGGCATGAGGATAGTTTTATTGTTGGTACTGATGACCTTCTCGTTTGCCGAAGGTGCGTTTGCCAAGAAAGACCCGGACTTGAAGACCCTTGAGGCAAATCTTGCAGCTGCCAAAAGCAATGCTGACAAGGTGAGGTGTCAGATAGACCTTGCCAGATATTATTTGGGTCAGAAGGATTCCAAATGCGACACTTGGTGCAAGTCGGCAATCAAACTTGCCGAGCGGAACAAGTTGGACGAATTAAGAGCTGACGCCCTCGCTATTCAAGGCGATTATTATTTTAAGGTGAGAAAATACTCCAAAGCCGCCAGCTCCTTTATGGCGGAATATACGTTGCGCAAAAAGCTGAAGCAGCCCAAGACGTTGGCTGTGGCGGCATACAACCTCGGATTGTGCTATTCAAACCTCAGCTATCCTTTGGGCGGATACAAAAAATCCAAGAAATATCTCGAGGAGGCTCTCACCTATGCCAAGAAAAATGACAGAGCCTTTGCGGAGCAGATTTCTAAGCAGCTTTACCTCTCTGCCTACGAGTCGGGCAAGTACAAAGATGCCACCGAGTATATCAAAAACAATCTCCAGAACGAGAACGAAGAACTGCGCAACGACATCCGCGAGCTTCAGGACACGGTGATGGAGCGCGACTGCACCATTGTGCGCAAGGATTCGGTAATCACTCAGGTAAAACAGGAGAACGCCTTTCTCGACACCACCATTCAGAAAAAAAGCAAGGAACTCGACTCGCTCTCAAAAGAGCAGTTGCTCACCCTTGTGGAGCTGGAGCGCAGGAAAAACGAACTCGACGTCCGCAACTTTACCATCACCATTATCGCGATAGTGTCGTTTATGCTTTTGGTGATACTGCTGCTGCTGTTCCGCCGTTACCGCGAGAAAAAACGGCTCAACGCCATGCTCGAGGAACGCAACAAGACCATTGTTCAGCAGAATATCGAAATTAAGAACAACCTCCAGGTTATCAACGAGAAACAGCGCGACATCACCGACAGTCTAAACTATGCGGGCAAGATTCAGAAATCGCTTTTGAAAAACTTCGCCAACTATTCTTCGCTTCTTTCGGGATATTTTATCTTCTACCGTCCCAAGGATATTGTCAGCGGAGATTTTTACTGGGGGCATCAGGTAGACAGCAAGTTTGTGTTTACCGTGGGCGACTGCACAGGACACAGCGTTCCGGGCGCGTTTATGAGCATGCTCGGCATTTCGTTGCTCAATCAGATTGTGGGTCAGCAGCATATTATCAAAGCCTCGGCGATATTGGAGCGGATGCGTATGTCGGTGAAACTCAACCTCGGACAGAGCGGCGATAACGACGAGGAGGCAAAAGACGGAATGGACATGGCACTCTGCGTCTGGGACATGGACAAGAACGTGATAAATTATTCGGGCGCATACAATCCGATGTGCTTGGTTAGGGAAGGCGTAATGACGGTGTACAACCCTGAAAAATGTCCCGTAGGCATACATACGCGCGAACTTGACTTTTCCGACCAGTATATCGAGGTGAAGAAGGGCGACAGAATTTTTCTATTTTCCGACGGCTATGCCGACCAGTTCGGCGGACCGAGATTTGAAAAATTCAAACTTGTCCGGTTTAAGAAACTTTTATCGGATACAAGCAGCCTTCCTATTGACCGTCAATACGATAAGATTGAACACGCATTTGAGGACTGGCAACAGGACATGGTGCAAATCGACGATGTTTGCGTACTCGGAATAGAAATTTAAAAAAAAGTGCGTTTTACTATTGATTTTTTGATTTACTAACTTTATATTTGCATTGTAAAAATTTGTGATTTTCCCCAAGAAAGCGTAAATTTGCGAATGATTTATATTAGAAAACAGAGTTATTGTGTTAAGCGATAAATAAATATACAAAACATGGAAAACATTCATATTTCAGGGTCGCACGACGGCTATTTCGTACCGACAGTGGATTTCAATTACCAGAATGGCGTTTGCGAAATTTCCGGAGAATCGTTTCTCGAAGAGACAAACGTATTTTATGCGCCGCTTATCAATTGGATAAGGGAGTACACCCAGACAGGTCTTCCGCTCACGTTCAATTGCAAGCTGACGTATTTTAATACGAGTTCTACCAAGAGCTTGCTTGATATCTTCAAGATAATCAAAAAATATGATTCGGAAGGCGGCAAAGTTACTGTCAACTGGTACTACGACAACGAAGATCTCGACCTTGAGGAGGCTATTCAGGATTATATCTCCGACACCGGATTGAAAATCAATATGAAGACTTTTTAATAAGGTCTTAATTTTATATGCTACTTACACGGCAACAGGTTTGGTTATTGACCGAAAGTGTTGCCGTGTATGTGTTTATGAATGGTTTACGAATTTGTTGATGCAGTCGATGTACGCCTCAACAGTAGCCACTACCACGTCGGTGTTCGCGCTGAAACCATAGTAGAGCCGACCTTCGTTCTCCACCTGTATATGCACCTTGCAGATGTCGTCGCTGCCCTTGTTGATGCTTTGTATGGTGAGTTCCTTCATCTGCATCTGGCGGTTGGTGAGAATTTTTTTGATAGCGTTGATCGAAGCGTCTACCGGGCCGTTGCCAGTGGCGCAGGCTTCGAACTTTTCGCCGGCGATGTTCAATCCTATGCTTGCCACAGGCTTGATTCCGAAGCCCGAGGTAAACTGCAGGAAGTCCATCTTGATATGGTGGTTGTGCTTGCGGTCGATACCGGCGAGAATCATCAGGTCGTCGTTGTTGATTTCCTTCTTTTTGTCGGCGAGCTGGAGAAATTTTTGGTAAATGTTGTCCAACTGCTCGTTCTCGTATTTGATGCCGAGCGACGAGAAACGGTGCTTGAGAGCCGCACGTCCGCTCCTTGCCGTAAGTACTATAGAGTTGTCGTCGATGCCCACGTCGTTGGGGTCGATGATTTCGTAAGTGCTCTTGTTCTTCAACATTCCGTCCTGATGTATTCCCGACGAGTGCGCAAAGGCGTTTCGGCCCACGATAGCTTTGTTGGGCTGCACGGGCATGTTCATCAGGCTCGACACCATGCGGCTCGTGGGATAAATCTTCTGCGTATTGATGTTGGTCTGCAGATTGAGGTACGGATGGCATTTTAAGATCATGGCAATCTCTTCCAATGCCGTGTTGCCCGCCCTCTCGCCAATGCCGTTGATAGTAACCTCCACTTGGCGCGCCCCGTGGAGAATGGCCTCCATGGTGTTGGCAGTTGCCATTCCGAGGTCGTCGTGGCAGTGGCACGACACCACCACCTTGTCGATGCCTTTCACATTTTCAAAGAGGTATTTGATTTTTTCGCCGAACTGCTGCGGCAGGCAATAGCCGTTGGTGTCGGGAATGTTCACCACTGTGGCTCCTGCCTTTATAGCCGCCTCAATCACCCGCGCAAGATACTCGTTGTCGGTGCGTCCGGCATCTTCGGCGTAAAATTCCACGTCCTCAACGAATGTTTTGGCATATTTTACGGCGCGGACGGCTGTGTCGAGAATCTCCTCGCGGTTAGAGTTGAATTTGTACTTTATATGGTTGTCGGAAGTGCCAATGCCGGTGTGTATCCTCTTGTGCTTGGCGTATTTGAGAGCTTCGGCGGCAACTGTGATGTCTTTTTCTACAGCCCGTGTCAGGGCGCAGATTATAGGCCATGTTACCGATTTGGAAATTTCCACCACCGAATCAAAGTCGCCGGGACTTGACACAGGAAATCCTGCTTCGATAATGTCAACTCCTAATAGTTCAAGCTGTTGAGCCACTTGTATTTTTTCTACTGTGTTGAGCTGGCATCCGGGAACCTGTTCGCCGTCGCGCAGGGTGGTGTCTAATATGTATACTTTGTTGTTGTCCATCTCGCTATGTTTTTATGGTGCAAATATACATATTTAATACCATTTTCTATTCTTTTGGCTTTTAGATTGTTTTTTCAGCGTTTGGCGATAGGTTGCGTAAAAAACGTAATTTAAAAAAATACGCTTTCGTTAACAATTACAAATCTGATACTTAATAATTATGTAAAAAACGATTAAAAACAATTAGTTTGCAACTTAATTCCTTTTTTATACATTTGCCGCAAAATTAATACTATAATTATGAGTGGCTTTTTTGGAGCAGTTTCCACAGCGAACTGCGTTTCAGATGTGTTCTACGGAACCGATTACCATTCGCACCTTGGCACCAAGCGTGGCGGTATGGCAGTGTTTAACTCTTCTAACGGTATTTACGAACGGGCGATTCACAGTCTCGAAAACAGCTATTTCCGCACCAAGTTCGAGGGCGACGCCAATTCGTTTTCAGGGTGCTCCGGCATAGGCTGTATCAGCGACACCGAGCCTCAGCCGTTGGTGATAGAGTCGCGGATCGGGCGGTTCGCCATAGCTACAGTCTCCAAAATCAACAATATAAACGAAATTGCCCGCTACTTTTTAGACAAGGGCGAACATTTTGCCGAAACTTCGCAGGGCTCCTACAATGCCACTGAGCTTGTGGCAATGCTCGTTTGCGAAAAAAAATCCATCGAGGAGGGCATCAAAAACGTCTACGACCGTATCAAAGGCTCTTGCTCCATTCTTATCCTTTACAAAGATAAGCTTATAGCGGGTCGCGACAAGTACGGACGCACACCTATTATTATAGGACACAAAGACGGCTCTTTCTGCGCCGCTTCCGAAACATCGTCGTTTATCAACCTCGGTTATAAAATATTCCAATATATTGGTGCGGGCGAGATTGTGGAGATTACCGCCAACGGAATAAAAACCCTCAAGCCCGCCGAAAAAGATATGCAGGTATGTTCGTTTCTCTGGGTTTACTACGGCTATCCACCGTCGTTTTACGAAGGCATCAACGTGGACGAAACCCGGTACAACAACGGTGCTGAACTCGCCACAGCCGACATGGACGACAACGGCGGAGCTAAGCCCGATGTGGATTTCGTAGCCGGTATTCCCGACAGCGGTGTGGGTCACGCCCTCGGATACAGCAACAAGGCGCACATTCCTTACATTCGTCCTTACGCAAAATACACTCCCACATGGCCACGTAGCTTTATGCCGCAGAATCAGAAACAGCGCGAACTCGTTGCCAAGATGAAGCTTATACCTAACTCCGCCCTTATCAATGGCAAGAAAGGTATATTCCTCGACGACAGCATCGTACGCGGCACACAGCTCAAAGACAATGTTAAAGACCTCTACGAATACGGCATCAAGGAGGTGCACATGCGCGTGGCCTGTCCGCCGTTGGTGTTCCCCTGTGAGTTTTTGAACTTTAGCCGTTCGCGCAGCAATCTCGAACTTGCCACACGCAAGGCCATCACCAACCTCAAAGGCATTGTCAACGAGGAGGATCTTCCCAAATATGCCGACCCAGACAGCAATGAATACAAAGAGATGGTGGAGGAAATTCGCAAGGAACTCGGTCTTACTACGTTGAAATTCCAGCGTTTAGATGCTCTTGTACGTGCGATAGGCCTGCCCAAAAAACGACTTTGCACGCATTGTTTCGACGGTACGGGCGTAGGTAGTTAGTTTTTCATCAGCCAGATATGAAAATCATCACACCGCTTCCGCAGGATTTCAGATTCAAGTTTGCGTATTCTGCAAATCTATTCTGCAACGCTCCCTCTGCGGAGATTTTTGTGGAGAATCCTGTGTCGAAGCCCGATGTGTTGCCTTTTGATACGCCCGAAAGCTTTGCCACCAAGCTTGGCCGTGAGCTAAAGGCATTGAAAAAGCCGCAGATAGTGGCGGCTGGATTTTCGTACGAGCTTTTTAACGATAATCACAGCAACGGCGGGGTATTCGGGAGTTTTCTTAACACCTGCTCGCGCTACGGATTTCCTGTCGCGCTCGCCACATCGTCGGCAGAGATTCTCGACTATCTCGCACCTTTGCGCAAACTGGCGTCAAACTATTGCGCAGTGGCTGTGAAAATTCCATCGGCGGATGACTCCGTTTTGCAGCTGATGCAGCCCGGATTTTCGCTTTTTCAGCAGAGGTTGCAGATTATCAGGCAATTGTCGGAAGCCAATATCAAAACAGGCGTTTGGGTAAATCCTATTCTGCCGTATATTAACGACAATGCCGAGCAGTTTTCGTCTATCTTGGAGGCGGCGGCAGGTCACGGCGCGTCGTTTGCCGTCTACCAGAAAAAGCTCCGGCTCACACCAGAATCGCGTGCCAACCTGTTCGACAACATCGCTTTGCGTTTCCCTCAGCATTTGGATAACTACTCACAGCTCTTTTCTACCAAGGATGAGTCTTACGGCGCAAATTTTATGGCATTGTCGAACACATACGCACGGACTACACGCCGTTGCGGACTTCAGGCGTCGTGGCCTGACTACAAACCTCCTCAGCTCACCTTATTTTAACGCATAACGTGCTATTGTCAGCAGACCGTTGATTGTAAGCGACTTGTCGGCTCTGTCAAAAATATTTGTGATAGGGGCGAGCATGCTGTTTAATCCACCTGTGGCAATGGTTCGGATGTCTTCTGTCGCAATACCTCGCTGGCGGTGCAAATCTTCTTTCATTTGGTTAATTAGTCCCTCTGCGAGACCCTTGTAGCCGTAGAGGATGCCGCTCTGTATACATTCCACAGTATTTGTTCCCAAGCTCGACGGCGGAATCTCCAACGGAACCGACGGTAGCTGTGCAGTGTTGCTGAAAAGTGATTTTAGCGCGGTGCCTATGCCGGGCGCAATGGCTATGCCTGCAATCTCGCCTTTGTTGTCGATGGCTGTAAACGACAATGCCGTGCCGAAATCTGCCACTATGCACGCGCTGTGAAACGTCTCCCACGCTTGTACGGCATCGCACAAGAGGTCGGAACCAATCTCGTGCGCGCTGTCTGCTGGCAGTCTTACAGGAAGGCAGTGAAATATCTCCGGTCCTACGATAAGCGGTTTTTTGTTGACAAGACGCTGTGCCACAATTACAAACGCGCCTATAAGCTGCGGCACAACCGAACTCACCACCACATTATCTATTTGTGCGGAATCCAATCCGAAATCCTTGAACAGCGTCAGCAGCAGCGCGTAATACTCGTCGCCGGTGCGTCGTGTGTCGGTGCTAATGCGCCATTGTTCTATCACTTTGTCTTGGTCGAAAACCGCCGCCTTGATGTTGGTGTTTCCTATGTCGAATGTCAAAATCATGATGTTAAAATATTATTTGTGGAGGTTAAGATTTATTCATATTTCGTCCACACAAAATTAACAACAAAGGGGTAAGAAAAATATTAAAAAGTCAGAATGAAACATAAACAAAGTAAAATGTAACATAATTAAAAATTTTAATCATTTTTTGATATTTTTTTATTTAACAATTTTTAATAATGAAACATAATCAAAATTATTTGTAACAAATTTTGTATGGTTACAAAAACTAAAATATCTATATTTGCTTAGTTAAAAAACTAAATAAAAGCACAAATGTTAAATTATTGATACTACAAAAACTAAATATTATCATAAAATCTAAAAAAATAAACATAGACACCTTATATATAATAACCAAAATTAATTTAATATGACATAGAAAAAAAAAGAAAAGACAGAAATTAAAATTAAAAGGTCAGGAATCCTCAGCAATATATTTTGCTCAAAACTCCTAAAACTTAAATCGATTCATTTATTAACTGAATTAAAGTATTTTTTATGAGACAATTTTTTTTATTGGGACTTTTAACATTATTGTTCCCGTTTGCTCTGAGTGCGCAGAACATCACTGTTTCCGGCAAGGTGTTCGATGCCTCAACTAACGAGCCCTTGATTGGTGTAACCGTTGTACAGACGGGCACACAGAACGGAACCATCACCGACATCGAAGGTAACTACTCTATCAGCTGCCCCGGTGATGCATCATTAACATTTTCATACATCGGTTATGTAACACAGACCGTTTATGTTAATGGAAAATCTAACCTTCCCGTTTACCTCAACACAGACGACAAGACTCTCGACGAGATTGTGGTTGTAGGTTACGGTACACAGCGCAAGAGCGACCTTACCGGTT
>JAFYFR010000095.1 GCA_017543645.1 Bacteroidales bacterium | reverse complement strand
TTGAATATTGTATGCTTGTGCAACGTTGCAAATAAAACTCATAGGAATGTCAGATTCGCCACTTTCAAACTTGGCAATCTGCTCCGGCGGTATGCCGGTTTTGGACGATACGTCCTCGAGCGAGAGTTCTAACACCTCTCGCAAAGCGCTGAGCCTTTCGGCGATGGCTTTGATTTGTTCGTTTAGTATCATAACTGTACTTATTATTGGTGAATTACAGCCGCAAAGATACAAAGAATAAGGCACGTAGGAACACAGTACCAAAAATATTTTCTCAATATGCGGTATTTACAAAATGCCAACAGCCCGCGCTATACCATCATGCTCCGTTTCTGGTACTCTTTCTTAAGTTCTTTCACTTTGGCTTGATAATACTTTATAGCGTCGGCTATCTGCTTGTTAGACAGCATTTCGGTGTCGGAACTCTCCACCGAAATATCCACACGGCGTTCAAAGTCGCCGACAATATTCATAAAGGCGATAAATGCGTTGTAAGGCGAGTCGAACGGATTTGGCAGCAGCCGTTGTGCGTCGTGGTTAAAATAGCTGTCGGACATGAAATATAGATAGTCGCTGCACTGGAGACGCTGCCAAATAGACTGCAGTGTGGCGTTGCCCGCTATTCTCACCTTGTCTTTGAGGGCGTTGATTTTAGAAAACGCCTCGCGCTGCAGTTCGTTGCCCAACCACGGATAAAGATTTGGCGTGAAATTCAATCCGGGCACAGGCGCGGGAAGCTTGTATGGTGATATCGGCTGGCATTTCTGCAATACCGACGACGGAGTGTCGAACTTGAATGTCCTCTCTGTCAAAACCTTCTCGATGGCGGTCTTAACAAACGACAGCACTTCGCGATTGTTGTACTTGGTGCTGTCGAGATAGTCGATATTGATGTAGGTGAACATAACGTCGCCGCCAGCCGCATTTTGACCTACCTGCTCCACAAGTCCTTCGGGCGAAATAAGATTCTTGTCTTTAAGCACATCTTCAAAAAGTTCGGTATACTGCACGTTCAGCGGCAGAATCCTGAGCCTCTGCACGGATGGATGGAAATATAGGTAATCGGTGCCTTTGACATCGAGGCTGCGCTTTTCCGACTGCACAAGCACAAGCTTGAACCCCATGTCGTAAACCGCCTTGCCGATGTCGTCGGTGTAGATAAGCCCTGTATTCTGAAACGTCAGCGGCTCCTGGTTAAACAGCCTCTTGATTTCCGACACGCAAAGTGTCACCTGACGGCGGAATTCGTCCATATCATTGATTCCGGCGAGCGAATAGTTGTAGGGCTGGGCTGTAAACTCCACGCATCCCGTGGCGGCGAGCTGCTGCAACAGCTTGAGCGAGTCGGGACAGCTATCCTCCAGCATCTGAAGCGCCGGGCCTGAAACTCCCACCGAAAACCTTAGACGTTTTTTGTAACGGCGCACGAGGGCCAAGAGCATTTCGAGTGCCGGACGGAGGCAGTTGCTTTCCGACTGCTGCAGCATGGCGCGCGTGGTGTAGTCGTCGAAATAGTAGTTGTCGTTGCCGATGTCGAAAAAACGGTATTTCTTCAACAGGAAGTACCTGTGGATATTGATATTAAAGGCTAATGTTTTCATGGTTCAGATTTTTTTTTGTTGCAGACAATATTGTAAACTTCGGCTATCTGCCGTGCGCTGATGTCCCATTTCAAGCGTTTCACCTCCTCGCGGGCATTCTTGATAAAATACTTCGATAGCGATGGATATGTTATTAAAGCGTGTATTGCGTCGGCTATTGAGTCGGAATCCCAGTAGTCCACCTTAAAAGCGTGCTGAAGCACCTCCGCCACACCGCTCTGTTTAGAAATAATCACGGGGACGTTGCTTCGTACAGCCTCCAAAGGTGCTATTCCAAACGGCTCCGAAACCGATGGCATAACATAAATATCGCTTACCGCCAACAGATGCCTTACCTCGTCGTGGTTGAGAAAGTCGGTAAAGTGGAATCGGTCGGAGATTCCGAGCCTTGCCGCCGCAATTATCATCTCGTTGAGCATGTCGCCGCCGCCTGCCATCACAAAGCGGACATTCTTGCTATGCTGCAGCACCTTGTAGGCGGCTTCGATAAAATACCGGGGGCCTTTCTGATAGGTAACACGTCCGAGGAATGTTACAAGCTTTTCGCCTTCGGGTTTCTTGTATTTTTTGCGGTCTGGCTTAAAGTCCACACCATTATATATAGTGAACACCTTGTCGGGGTCGATACCGTACTTGTCGATAACGGTGTCGCGGGTGAGGTTGCTTACGGTAATCACTGCGTCGGCCTGCTCCATTCCGTGCTGCTCGATGCTGAACACCTGAGGGTTTACATTCTCGCCGCAACGGTCGTACTCGGTGGCGTGGACATGAACCACGAGCGGTTTGCCAGTGCTCTCCTTAGCCGCGATGCCGGCCTCGTAGGTTAGCCAGTCGTGGGCGTGGATTACGTTGAAATTGTGCTGCTCGGCTATTTGCGCTCCCACACGGGCAAACATTCCCGTCTCGGTGAGCAGTTCGGGCGTATAGCGTCCTGTAAACTCAAACTTAGGCTGCTTGCTGTCGGTTCGGAGCTCCGACGGAGAGAACTTAATTGGCCGCGGCTTGCCTTTATCGATGGTTACGAGGTGTCCCGTGGGGTTTACAAACACTTTCTCGGGATTGATATGTTTCTTGAGCAGAATCCTCTCTATCTGCAAAGGCTGCATATAAGGATGGAGAAACGAGGCTGTTTCCACATAGATAAGGTGTTCGGCACGGCTGTCGAATTTTGAGAGTTCGGGATTGTAATCTTTGGGCAGCAGCACGCGCACATGCCGGTTGAGTATCTCCTTGTGCTTTTCAACATACTGGTCGGCACCGGCGAATACAGTATTCTGCGCGTTCTCGTTGCCGAACACCTTTGGCACAACAAAAATAGTGGACGTGTCGCCGCGCACACCGAGCGCATCTACAATACCTTTGCAAGCCGTTCCAAGACCTCCCGAAATATGCGGTGGAAATTCCCACCCGAACATTAGTACTCTCATAGCTCTTGTGTTTAGTATTGGTCGATTAGCATTTTAATTCTGTTGACAGCTGCCACAGTAACGGCACAAAGCGGCGACCCCATTCCCTCGTAGGGAGGAGTGGAGCGGTAATACTGATAGAAACTCGGTGTAGAAGGCAGCCCATTGTCCTCGTTGAACGCCTCGTAGAGCTGTTTGGCTTTATTAAGTCCGCTGTCGCCACCTCGGAGCTTGAGGTATAGCTCGGCAAGGAAAGCCGTATACTCAGGCGCGACAATTGCTGAACCAGCCGATGCGTTGTTGCGCAAAGGCTGAGTGAGCAATCCTTTGGGCGTAAGCAGATTGCGTTCCACCTCGGTGAGTATCAATTCGGCAAAATCGTTGTCGACGATGGAGTATGGCATGGCGGCGGCGAGTATCTGCGACGGACGGCAGACATAGTCTTTTGCGCCGTCTTCGGAAACGCTGTCGGGAAGATACGGAACGGCAGAGTCTACAAACATCTCTGCAAATGCCAGTTTCACATTGTGCGCCGTGCGTTCCGAAATTTCAGACACTTCCTCATCGCCAACGCTGCGGTTCATCTCGGCGGCAAAGAGCAGGGCGTTGTACCACAGCGCGTTGGTCTCCACAAAGAAACGGTTCTCGGTTTCGAGACTTTTGGCAAGAAGGTAGTCGCTGTTGGTAACAAGCCCGGAGATTCCGTTTTCGATACCCATCTTGATTATCTTGTTGATGGCATTGCCATATAGCTTGTAAACATACTTGATGTCGCCTTGCTGGAAAAAGTACTGCTGCACAGCCCAGATGAACCACAACGGAGAGTCCGGACGGAAGCGGTAGCCGTTGAGTCGTCCGAAAACTATGTTGTTCAACTGCTTGTTCAGCGATTCCACTATTTTTTCAAACAGCGAGGTGTTACTGTCGGGAAGTGTCAGCCCGGGCAGCGACATGAATATCTCTTTTGGGAACTCCGCCATTTCGGGCAGAGTGTTAACGATGTAGCATCTGCCTTTGCGCTTGCGGATAAGCTGCGCGGCTGCGTAGTTGATATCGTCCTGAAACGACCCACGGGTCTTGCGCTGCGAAGCCTCCTCCAAGAAAAGCGTCTCGAACTGTTTTGGATGCGATTTCTGTTCCGACGCCACAAATATCACGCTCTCGCCAGGCTGAAGCGTGGTTTCAAAAAAGCCGGGCATAAAGAGGTCTTCCTGATATGGCAGACCTTCGATGCGGTCGTCGGAATATTCGATGTTGTAGTTCCAGTCGGGAGCGGTAACAAACTCGCACGGTTTGGATGTCTGCATAAAAACCTGTGTAAGCTTGTCGGTAGATATATACACAATTCCGTTTTCAATAGCCTTGTTGCCGGTGTTGATTTTAGAGCTCTTGCGTTTCAACTCTCCCGCATGACGCAGCCCGAGCATTGGACGGAGCTGCAGTGTAACACTATTGTCGGCCTGGAGCAGAGTGTAACGTATCATCACCATATTGTGCGACGAGTGCAGGAGCACCTCTTTCTGTACCATGGCGTCGCCCACATTGTATATCAGCGTTGGCACTGGGTTTATCGACACATCCTCCAAATACTGGTGTCCGAGCGGAAAATATACATTCGGATATTTCCTTGTGGAGAGATAATAGGTGCGCGAGTTGGCTATCACCGAATCGTCGAGGGCGGACAGAAGTATGTACTGCTGACCGGTATTCTCGCGGAACACCGAAAGAAGCGAGTGCCATTTTTTTGTGTTGCACATTATAATCGACGATGCTGCGCATGCTCCGCCGCTGTTGCATTTTATAAACTCGCTTTTGAGAGAATAGCGCAAATCCAAAAGCCGTGTCTTGTCGATAGGTTGTGGCTCCATAACAATACAATATTGAATATTAATACTTTACTACGCTGGTTTTGAGGCGCGAAATTACAAAATAATGGTTTACTAAGATACGGATTTTTTTGTTTGGGAAAACGAAAAAAGCAAAAAAAACAGAAAAAAAAAGAGGGACACTGTCACAGCGCCCTCATCTTTAATCAAAAATCAAAAATCACATGGTTGCTTATACATTGAAACGGAAGTGCATGATGTCGCCATCCTGCACCACGTAGTCTTTGCCTTCGATATGGATTTTGCCAGCGTCGCGGCAGGCGGCTTCCGAACCAAGGGCTATGTAGTCTTCCATCTTTATTACTTCGGCCTTGATAAAGCCTTTCTCAAAATCGCTGTGGATAACGCCGGCGCACTGCGGAGCGAGCGAGCCTTTCTTGTATGTCCACGCCTTGGATTCCTTAGGGCCGGAGGTGAAGAAGGTCTCAAGGTTGAGCAGTTTGTATGCCGAGCGGATGAGCTTTACCACGCCCGACTCTTTGAGCCCGAGGTCGTCGAGAAACATCTTGCGGTCTTCAAACGACTCCATCTCCGCTATCTCCTCCTCGGTTTTGGCGGCGATTACAAGTATTTCGGCATTCTCGTCCTTCACGGCTTCTTTCACAGCCTCGGTGTATGCGTTGCCGGTGAGTACCGATTTCTCGTCCACGTTGCAGACATACATCACGGGCTTGTTGGTAAGGAGGAAAAGCTGTTTTGCTATCTCTCTTTCGTTTTCGTCGAGTGCCACGGTGCGAGCCGACTTGCCTTGCTCGAGGGCTGATTTAAACTTGTCCATCACTACCAAAAGCTGCGCCGCGTCCTTGTCTTTGGCGGTCTTGGCTATCTTCTCGGTTTTGGCGTAACGCTGCTCGATGGTCTCGAGGTCTTTGATTTGCAGTTCGGCATCGATAATCTCCTTGTCGCGCACGGGATTCACAGAGCCGTCCACGTGTGTAACGTTCTCGTCGTCGAAACAGCGGAGCACGTGGATAATAGCGTCGGTTTCGCGAATGTTGGCAAGGAACTTATTGCCCAAGCCCTCGCCCTTGCTTGCGCCTTTTACCAGTCCTGCGATGTCCACAATCTCCACTGTGGCGGGGACTACCTGAGCCGGATGGTCTATTTTCTCAAGCTCGATAAGACGGTCGTCGGGTACTGACACCACGCCCACGTTTGGCTCAATGGTGCAGAAAGGAAAATTCGCAGCCTGAGCCTTTGCACTCGAAAGACAGTTGAAAAGTGTTGACTTGCCTACGTTGGGCAGTCCAACTATTCCGCATTGTAATGACATAATATTTTAAATTTTATCCTTTTCGATTGAATTATCTTCTTCTTTTATCTTGCCGCTGCAAACAAAATAGATGTAAGCAGCCACAGCCAAAATCACAAGTATCGACGAAATTACCGCGATAGCAGAGCCAATGCGCACCGACGATGGGTCGAACCTGAACTCGATGGTATGCTGTCCGGCGGGAACCACCATGGCGCGGAGAATGTAGTCGGCAGAAATATGGTCTACTGGGCTGCCGTCGATATACGCCTGCCAGCCTTTGGGGTAATACACCTCGGAGAACACCGCCAAACGGTCGCGGAAGGCCAAGGCATTATATTTTAGATAATTTGGCTTGTACTCGGCAAGCGAAATAACGCTTGAGTCTTCGGCAAAAATCTGCTCTTTGGGAAGCACTGGCACATAGTCGGCAAAAATGTTCTTGTTGATGACCGCGGTTTTGAGAAGGTCGCTACGCTTGATGGTTTCTATCTCCTTGTCGGCGTTTTCCACAAGGTCGAATTTGTTTACAAACCAAGCGTTACCATAGGTGCCAAGATTTACAATTGGGAACTGGTTCGGGTCAGTGATAACGAACTTGGTGTTGAGCATGTTGAGCGCGGGGCTCTGCCCTACGAAGGCCTGCAGCTGGTCGGGGTTGTTCTTAGCCACATACATAGCGGCATTGACAGCCGGAGCAAGCAGTGTGTCGATAAACTCCTGATAACGGCGGAGCTTTGCGCCGTGGTATCCGCCTATGGTCTTATGGAAATATGGCGTTACACCATCGTTAAACACATTTTTGGTGAGATCCAGCACGCGGAAGTCGGGGTCGTTGTCCTTAAGGATAATCTGGTCGGCGGCAGTGGGTTTGAATACGTTGGTCTCAATCGAAGTCTTGTAGTCCTTGGGGCCGAGGTAACGGTAGTCTACCATCCACAGGTCGGCAACGATTAACGCGCCCAAGAGAACCATAGCCATGGCGGGCTTTTTGATAATCTTGGTTAAGTAGAGCATTACGGCAACAGCTCCCAAAAGGATGAACATCAGCGAGCGGAAGACGTCGGCACGGAAAACTGCCACACGCGCATTCACAAGTCCGTCCATAAACTGCTGGTAGAGCGCGGCATTTTCGCCACCTTCGTCGATAAGCTTGTTGAGCTGCACGGATTCGTTAGCCGAAAGCATCGACGTGATGTGCGGGAACAAATAGAACACAATGCACACGCCGGCTGTTAGGGCAAGCGCGCTAAGAATGTTGCTCTTCTGTTTCCATACGCCCTCGGGATTGTCGATTATCTCCTTCACAGCCAGCATTGCCAAGAAAGGTATGCACACCTGCGCTATCACCAAAACCATCGACACCGAGCGGAACTTGTTGTACATCGGCACAAGGTTGAAAATTATGTCGGTGAACCACTGGATATTCTGTCCCCACGACAATACCAACGAAACCAAAGTTCCTCCCAAGAGCCACCATTTTGCGCTGCTCTTTACGATAAACAGACCTAAGACAAAGAGGAAGAATATTAGTGCGCCCACGTAAACGGGACCCGAAGTAAAAGGCTGGTCGCCCCAATAGTGGTTCTGATTGGCAATTTCGTTAGCGAGCTGATGACCTCTAACGGCATCCATGGCGTTTTCGTCGCTGCCGAGAGCCGTGGTTTCGCCGCCCTTGAAGTTAGGGATAAAGAGTTGGAAACTTTCGCTTACGCCGCAGCTCCAGGCAAGGGCGTAATCCTTGTCGAGACCTGTGCTCTGCTGCTTGTTAGAAAGTTCGCTCTGGCTACGAGTAGAATATTTGCCGTATTCCCATGTTGTCCAAAGGCTTGTGATATTGGGCAGGACAGCAAAGACAGCCGCTACAGCCACCACGCCTAACGCCTTGCCAAATGCGGGGAAGGTCTTTTCCTTGAAAGCCACACAGGCTTTGTACACCGTGTACAGAAAGCAGAGAATGGCAAGGTAGTAAAGTATCTGCGGATGGTTGCACGAAATCTCGATGCCGAGCGAGATAGCCGTGATAAGTCCGCCGAGGAAGTACCTCTTGTTGAATACATAGATGATGCCAGCCAGCACTGGAGCCATGTAAGCTATGGCGTAGCACTTGGTGATATGTCCGGCGGCAATTATTATAATATTGTATGTGCTGAGGGCGAAGGCAAACGCGCCGATGATTGCGATTCCGCGTTTCAGGTCTAACGCCGTGAGCAGGAAATAGAATCCTAAAAGATAAATGAAAAATATCGCCATGTTGGTGTACGGCAGGAAAATCCTGAATCCGCGCTGCAGCAAATGGTAGATGTTAAACGATTCGTGACTCTTGATCTGGTAAGCGGGCATTCCACCAAACATCGAACCTGTCCAATCGGAACTTTCGCCGGTGGCGTTTTCGTACTCGATAAGCTCCTGAGCCATGCCCCTGGCATGAATATCGTCGCTCTGAAGCAGCTCCTGACCTTCCAAAATGGGGAAGAAATATATTGCGCTTACTACTATAAACACCACCACTGCAATAATGTGGGGCAGTATACCTTTTAATTTGTCTTTCATGTTAAATCTTAAATCAGTTATATAAAACGGCGGAAACGCTTGCGCCCCCGCGCCAAAATTCAAACGGTGCGAAATTAGAAAAAAATCTCAAACAACAAAACTTTTAATACGTACATTTTATTTAGAAATTAATAATGTCAAGCAAATTACCATGTGTTGATTATAAAACTAAAATATGCAAAATTTGACAATTAGAAATCACAAAATTAATATAAACTAATACAAAATGGCAGCATTTTTGCATTATTGGTTTTTATATTTAACAAAATACCAATCACTTAAAACCCATAAGGGCGTACTTTTAAAGTAAAGTTGATTTTTTTTTAGTAAAAACGACCTTTTGGCACGGATTTGGCACATATTAAAATGTAAACAAAACCTACAAAACTTGATTATTTAGCAACATATTAAAACATAAAACATCATGATGGAAAACACGATAAGAGTAGAAAGGGCAAAGAAGAAAATCACCCAAGCCGAACTCGCCGAGAAAGTTAACGTATCGAGACAGACAATCCACGCAATTGAAACAGGTAAGTTCATCCCTTCAACTGTTTTGGCCCTTAAAATTGCAAGATTTTTCAAAGTCAATCTCGAAGACATTTTCATCTTAGACGACGAAGAAGAATAGCTTCCTGCCTGTTTTGGCAAATTTTTCGTTTACGATTGCAAAAAACGGAGTTGCGGTACATGTACGCAACTCCGTTTTTTTTATTTACCATTATGCTTATGGCTTGCAGCCTTAAAACCTATACTTTACGCCTCCGATAAAGCGGCGGCCGGGCTGTTGGATATACGAAAAATCAAAATACTCTTCGTCTAAGAGGTTGTAAACCTGCACGTAGAATGTCAGCTTTTTGAGATTGTAGTTGGCGGCAAGGTCTACAAGCGAATAGGGTTCGTTGCCCTCGCCTACACGGTATTGGTAGCGGTATTGTGCGCAGATGGTGAGCGGCTTGAGGGGCGAAAGCTCAAGGTCGGCGGCTACTTTGTGGCGGAGATATTCTTGCGCATATTTTGAGGCGATTATGGGTTGGCTGTATTCTATGTCGGCATCGATATACGAATACTGCGCGCCTACTTTGGTTATCCAAAAGTTGCTAAAAATTGCTCGCGGACGGATGGCAAAATCTGCCTCGCCACCGAGAGTCTCCATTTCGAAATTGCCTGAGCGGTAGGTTTTGCCGTCGGGTTCGGAGGCGTACACCACCCAGTCGATCATGTCGGTTTTGTGAGAGCCAAAAAGCGTTACGCCGGCATCAACCAACTGATTGCGGCGGCGCACACCTATTGAGCAATCAACCGAACGTTCGGGGTCGAGGTCGCTATTGCCCACGATGTTTGCCCCCGAATAATAAAGGTCGGTGAAAGTGGGCATACGCATTGCCGAGTTGGCATTGGCATAGATTTTCCAATAGATATTGGGGCGGTACGAAATATCCACACCCGGACACCAACGCCACTGATAGTCGAGCATCGAGTTGTACACCGCAGGAGCAGCAAGAGCAATAGTCCATTTGTTGAACAAAAAGTCGTGTTCTAACAGCACTGTAATATTAGTACGGTGTGCCGAGTGCGAGTATAACACACTGTTTTGTGCATCGATGCCGCGGGTTTCAAAAAACTTTGCCGAATCGAGCAAGTTGCCGAGTTTGGTACTGAAAATCTGTTCGGAGCGCATCTCCACGCCTATCGACGAGCGTCCAACAGAAGATTTTGTCCAAGCGTTAAAGCCCATGGTGGATACATCGCAACGGTGGAAGTTTTCACCGGCGGGCGAATCCTTGTGCCATTGGTAGTGGTCGTAACGGCGGTCGAGCGCAATCACAGGGTTAAAATGAAAGTTACCCGAAGTAATTTCGGCATTAGCCGAGAGGAGAAAATGCTCGTTGCTTTCCCACTGGTCGGTAGAAGCTGCGCCGTAGAATGTGTTGGCGTCGAAAGGTTTGTAAGAATATCCAGCCTGAAGGTCGGCTTTGATATTGTCGGCACGGTATCCGCCACGGTAGTAAACACGCGAAACCGAATACGATGAGTTTTTAACGTCGCCATCGTCGGTTACATAACCTGCCGAAAGGTTGTGAACCAATCGGTTGGGATTACCCTTGGCGTTGTATCCGGCATTGTGGGCAAATGCAGCCGAAAGGTTTGCGCCCAAGTGTCCGTTATCGCCGGCAAAGGTATTAACCACGCCCTGCGATGCAAACGAATAGCCGTTTTTAGATGGGTCGGCGTCGATAGTAACAATGTTGATAGTGCCACAAAACGACTGAGTGCCAAACACCCTTGCCGAAGGGCCTTCGAGAATTTCGATACGCTCTATATCGTCGATAGAAACAGGGAAGTCGGCACTGAGGTGCCCTGTGTGGGGCGACGAAATGTTGATGCCGTTAAGAAGGATGGTAATTTGGTCGAAAGTGCCGCCACGGAGCGAGATGTCGGTTTGTACGCCTTCGCCACGCTGGCGGACGTCAACACCCGATGCCGACTTAAGCACCGATTCGATAGTGGCCGACGGCTGGGCAAGAATTTCGTTACGGCTAATAACCTTAACCAGCACAGGTGTTTGCGCTCGTGTAAGTGGCACACGGCTCGATAGCACACGAACCTCGCCAAGCTCCACATCAAGAGTGTCGGTTTGAGCATATAAAGAAAAAGACAGAACAGTTGAACAGGTTGTTAATAAAATTTTTTTTAAAAAGTTTTGCGTTTTCATACGATTAAAATTATTAAATTTATCCGCTTAAAAATTTGGTGTAAAGATACCCAGCATACGTTACGCTATTATTAAAATAAGATTATTATGAGATTACAACACATTATTATATATATATTGTGTGTGGCAACTACGATTTACGGGTGCAAAAGTAAGCAAACCACAAGCAATCAGGCTAATGTTAACGGTGATACGGTGGTTCCCGCTCCTACTCCACCCAAGCCCGAACCTCTCCCCGTGATTGTGGCAGCCGAAGACACCGCCGCGTATCTCAATCTATTAAAAAACAAGCGGGTAGGACTCACCGGCAACGCTA
The DNA here is from genome assembly GCA_017543645.1 of Bacteroidales bacterium. The sequence goes on along the minus strand of JAFYFR010000095.1, from coordinate 1,296 downwards.
CCACCGTGGCGTTTGGCGGTCATTTGGTGGATTTGCTTTTGGATAAAGGCATCAAAATCGCAAAAATCTACTCGCCCGAGCACGGTTTCCGTGGCGATGCCGAGCCGGGCAAACGTGTGGTGTCGGGCAAAGACGAAAAAACAGGCATTGAGGTGGTGTCGCTTTACGGCAAAAACCTCAAACCATCGGCAGAGCATCTAAAAGGTATCGACATTATGGTCTATGATATTCAAGACGTGGGATGCCGTTTCTTTACTTACATCAGCACTATGCACAATGTGATGGAGGCGTGCGCCGAAAACAATATTCCTGTGGTGGTGTTAGACCGTCCTAATCCCAATATCGACTATGTGGCAGGCCCTGTCCGCGACAAGGATGCCGTTTCGTTTGTAAGTCTCGACCCAATTCCTATCGTCTACGGCACTACTGCGGGCGAACTTGCAAATATGATTAATTACGAAGGATGGCTCAAAAACGGCATAGAATGCGACCTCACAGTTATTCCTTTAAAAAACTATACCCGCCACACCCGTTATGCCCCTCCTGTAAAACCGTCGCCAAACCTTCCCGACTATCTTGCCATAAGGCTTTATCCAAGTCTTTGCTTTTTTGAGGCTACCCAAGTGAGCGTGGGACGTGGCACCGAGCGTCCTTTCACCTCAATAGGCTATCCCGACAGCACTATGGGTGCATACGTTTTTACCCCCAAGGATATGCCCGGAATGCAGACCAATCCGCAGCACAAGGGCAAACGTTGTTTCGGTATGGATTTTACCAACCTCAATCCCGACAGCATAAAGTTTACGCTAAGTTACTTTATAACAATGTACAACAAGTTTTCCAAGCGTGATATGATTAACCGCAAGGATTTTCTCAAACTGCTCTACGGCAACGGCACGCTGCCCACGATGCTCCAACAAGGCAAAACCGAGGAGGAGATTATTGCCACTTGGCAGCCCGGACTCGACAACTATCTGAAAATCCGCGCTAAATACCTTATTTACGATTAACATTATGGCTAAAACCAACAAACTTAAAGTTATCAACGACCCAGTATACGGGTTTATCAATATCGAAAACGAAATAGTTTTCGACATTATGGAACACCCTCTGTTTCAGCGTATGAGGCGTATCAAGCAGCTCGGACTTAGTTGTTACGTATATCCGGGCGCAATGCACACAAGGTTTCAACACTCTGTGGGGGCTACATTTCTGATGCAAAACGCACTCAATGTACTTGAATCAAAGGGACTTCAACTTACCGATCAGGAACGGAGCGCGGCACTCACAGCCATA
>JAFYFR010000094.1 GCA_017543645.1 Bacteroidales bacterium | reverse complement strand
GCATCTGGAGCTATGCCAACACCATCTTCGTAGAAAACGCCGGTGAGGACATCTACGTGATTTCGCTCTCTGGCACAACCATCAAGAAGGCATCTCCCGAATCGTCGCGCATCGAAATCAGCATCTCCAACCCTGGCATTTATATTGTAAAAACCGGCAAGGTTTTGCAGAAGGTGTTGATACAATAGAATAGGTTTTTTTCATGATATCTTTTGAGCCGCAAGAAAATTTCTGATTCTTGCGGCTTTTTTGTGTTTGGGGTTGTTTTACTCCACGCACCCCTCCAAAAGTCTCACCTCCATCTTCTCAGTATCCAACGCGGCTTTAACTCCAATCGGGAGCGTGCATCTTGAAACCACGTGTCCGAATGTGAAATTTTTTACCACGGGAATCTGGAGGTCTTGTATAAAATCGTTGATAACGTAGTCGAGCGAGAGTGATTCGTTGCCTTGCGCTTCGCATCCTTTGAGGATTCCGAAAATTAAGCCTTTAACGCCTTTGAGTTTTCCGGCGTTGCGCAGGTGCGTCAACATTCGGTCTACCTTGTATGGCGGCTCGTTGATTTCTTCAAGAAACAATATTTTATTATTAAGGTTGAAATCGTATTCGGTGTCTAAGAGCGATTCAAGTAAAGTTAAGTTGCCACCAAAGAGCGTTCCACTGCATTTGCCTGATTTTAAAACTGTTGGCTCTTGCGAAGATAGGTCGTTTCTATGCTTTTTTCTCTCTTCGCAGCAGATGCGGTATCCTTTGCCGCCGTTTTCAAAAATGTCCCACATGCTATTTTTTGAGTAGTCGGTTTCGTCTGGAACGAGCATCGACGAGTGGAACGTTATCATTCCTGTTTTTTTGTAAATGGCGCAAATTAGGGCTGTGAGGTCGCTGTAACCGCCTATTATCTTGGGATTTTCCCTGATGAGGTCGTAGTCTATCTTGTCTAATATCCTTGTGCATCCGTAGCCACCACGGGCAGCTAATATAGCTTTAACACTTTTATCTGCGAATAGGGTGTTTATTTGTTCTGCGCGGTATTCGTCGCTGCCTGCAAGATACCCCAATTTGCTTGTAATATCGCCGTGAGTTACAGGTATATATCCAGCATTCAATACTTTAGCCTCGGCAATGCGTCTTTGCTTGTCGGTGATAGGGCCGGCAGGGACAATTATACCCACTTTGTCGCCTTTTTGGAGTTTCGAGGGCAATATTTTTTTCATGTGTTGTGTTTTAATTTTAGTATTTTATGGGTGCAAAGGTAAAAATAATGTTTACTTTTGTAGTTTTATTATTGCGTTTAAAATTTGAAATACATGAAACGGCTGTTGTTATTTATATTGTTAATGTTTTTTGTCGGCTCTGCATGGGCACAGCGTATCATCACCTTTGATGAGTATCGCTCTATCGAAGACGAGGAACGCCGCAATAGTGTGCAGTGGCTGCCATACCGGCTGGAGGGTTCGGATACGGTCTTGATTAAGGAGTTCCGTCCGGCGTTGGCTCGTCCGCCGTATGTTTTCAAGACCAAGCGCCAGCAGCAGATGTACTCCAAACTGCTTTATAATGTCAAGAGGGTGTATCCCTATTCGGTGCTTATCCGCAAGGTTTACGCCGAAATAGAGGACAGCCTGAAAGTTTTAACCGATGAGTCTGACCGCAAGGCGTTTATCAAGAAAAAGGAGAAGGAGCTCCGCGACCAGTTTGAGGACGAACTTATCCACCTGACCATTTCGCAGGGAAAGATATTGATAAAGCTTGTTGACCGCGAGACTGGCAACACCACTTATCAGGTGATTCAGGAGCTCAAGGGAGGATTCAGCGCATTTCTGTGGCAGGGCGTGGCAAGGCTTTTCGGGTCGAACCTGAAGTCGGAGTACGATGCCGATGAGGAGGACAAAATGATTGAAGATATTATTGTCCGTATCGAAAACGGACTTTTATGATTATATTATTATGTACGAATATATTACAGGAAAATTAGCGGAACTTACGCCTTCGTATGCAGTTATCGACAACAACGGCATAGGATGGCTTGTAAATATTTCGCTCAACACATTTTCGGCTCTTGAGGGCAGGTGCGACTGCAAGGTCTTGATTCATCAGGTTATCCGCGAGGATGCCAACATACTTTTCGGATTTGCTGACGCTTTTGAACGTGAGGTGTTCCGTATGTTGATAGATGTTTCGGGCGTAGGACCAAACACGGCGAGAGTGGTGCTTTCGTCGATGAGTCCTGTGGAGCTGCAGAACGCCGTGATTCAGGAGGATGCCAAGCTTATAGGCAGGGTTAAGGGCATAGGGCCGAAAACCGCACAGCGTATAGTCATCGATTTGAAAGACAAAATTAAGAAATCTGGTGCTACCGTTGCTGGTGTCTCCTCTGTTTCGCCGCAGAATATGCACCGCGACGAGGCTCTCGCCGCTCTTGTGATGCTCGGCTACCCGAAGGCGGCGGCGGAGAAGGCTGTGGACGCAGCTCTCAAGCACAATCCTTCGCTCTCGGCTGAGGATCTTATCAAATTAGCCTTGAGAAGTGTTTGATTTTAATATAATTGACTAACTATTAATTATTTGTAGTGTGAAACTAATCAAAAAATCTCTCGGATTAGCATCTGTGGTAACGATTTTCGCAGCATCGGTTTTTGCGTCGGGTGTTGTGAATGTAGACGACATCATGGGTGACGATTCCGCATTACTTTTTTCGAAACCAAAAATTGACGGCGACACCGACCGTCTCACCAACCGTGAGCGCAAAAATTCACCTATCCAGCTCAAGAATCCCGACAATGTTCAGTCGCAAACCGAATATGATTACAAGACTGGTTCGTACACCACCCAGCAGAAAATCGGCGGATTAGACAACGGACATCCTGTGAGCGTTGACCGGCACGATTACGACTCGTCGCAGAACCGTACCGAAATGCGCGAATACTGGAGACAGCAGATGCTCATGCAGAGCGCGCGTGGCGACAACGGCAGCCGTACTGGTCTTGAGCGTTACCTCAATCCCCGTATCAATGTTGACATACGCGGTTTCGACAGAATTTTCGGAACTAACGTAATCGACATCAAGGCGCAGGGCAACGTGATGGTGACGTGCGGCGTTGACATTTCAAAAATAGACAACTTCACCCTCCCCAAAAAACAGAGGAACGATGTCTCTTTTGATTTCGATATGAATATGCAGGTGGGCGTTACCGGCACTATTGGCGACAAGATGAAAGTGGGCATCAACTACAACACCGAGGCTACTTTCGAGTTTGAGAATAAGCAGAATATCGAATACGTGGGACACGATGACGAAATTATCCAGCGCATTGAGTTCGGCAATGTGTCTATGCCTTTGGAGGGAACGCTTATTCAGGGAAGTTCTACGTTGTTTGGTGTCAAGACAGACTTGAAGTTCGGACGACTTACCGCCACAGCCGTGCTTTCGCAGCAGAAGGGCGAAACCAAGACCATCGAGGTTAACGCCGGAGCTGTTACCAATGAGTTCCGTATTCAGGCGAGCGACTACGAGGCTAACAGGCACTTTTTCCTCAACCATTTTTTTCGCAACAATTACGAGAGGGCTTTGGCAAACCTTCCGCTTATATCTTCGGGTATCACCATCACCAACATCGAGGTCTGGGTAACCAACAAAAAGCTCGTTACTGAAAATACCAGAAACTCCGCCGCTTTCTTGGACTTGGGCGAACCTACCGAGATTTACAACCGTTCAGCAGTGCATAATTCAAGCACTTCTACGGGAATGCCCGCCAACGATGCCAACAACCTTTACGCCGTGCTTACAGGTTCGTACAAGGCGGTGCGCGATATTAATTCTATCACAAGCACTCTCAACGGCAGGTTTGAGCCGGGTACAGACTACGAGAAAATCGGCAACGCCCGCAAGCTTGGCACCAACGAGTTTTCTTTCAACTCGCAGCTCGGCTTTATCTCTTTGAACTCCGCTCTGCAGGACGATGAGGTGCTGGCTGTGGCTTACGAATATACTTACCGTGGCAAGACTTACAAAGTGGGAGAGTTTAGCAGCGAGGTGCAGCCGTCGCAGACTTTGATTCTTAAACTTCTCCGAGGTACGAGTTTCTCGCCGGCTCTGCCTAACTGGAAGCTTATGATGAAAAACGTATATTCGCTCAGTGCTTATCAGGTGGACAGGGATAATTTCCGCCTTCATATCAAATACCACAACGACAAAACTGGCACGGAGCTCAACTATATCAATGCTGGCGACATCGACGGCAAGGTGCTTTTGCGCGTGATGAATCTCGACAACACCAACACACAGCTCGAATCCACCCCCGACGGTATTTTCGACTTTATCGACGGGGTAACTATCAACGCCGAGAAAGGTCGTGTCTACCTCCCTATGCTTGAGCCTTTCGGTTCGTATCTCGAATCCAAAATCAATAACGCTGGCGATGCTGCCAAATACTGTTTCAAGCAGCTTTACGACAGCACCAAAACCATAGCCAAGCAGAACGCCGAGCGCGATAAGTTCTATATCACAGGTAAATACAAGTCGTCGTCGGGCAGTGAGATTTCGCTCGACGCTATGAATATTCCCGAAGGCTCGGTAAAGGTTACCTGCGGCGGAATGCAGCTCAAAGAGGGATCCGACTATTCGGTAGACTATCTTTTAGGTTCGGTGAAAATTCTCAACGAGTCGATTCTTTCTTCGGGTAACAAAATCCTCGTTACGGTAGAGAGTAATACTACTTTTAACTCTACCACCAAGACACTTATGGGTACTCATTTAAATTATCAGTTTAATAAGAATTTCAATATCGGCGGTACATTGATGCGCCTTTCCGAAAAGACACTTACCAATAAAGTCAGCTTTGGTAACGAGCCTATCAAAAACACCATCTGGGGATTGGATACGCGCTACTCGCTTCCTTTGCCCGGACTTACCAAGGCGATAGACCGTCTGCCGTTGATTAGCACCAAGTCGGAGTCGCGCCTGAGTTTCGAGGGCGAGTTTGCTCAGTTGATTCCTGGACACAGCCGCTCTATCGACAAGGCTGGCACTTGCTATATCGACGATTTTGAGAGTGCGCAGACCAAGATAGATGTCAAGTCGGTTTCGCAGTGGGTTTTGGCATCCACGCCAGGAGGAACTCGAAGGTTTCCTGAGGCTGGATTCAACAACGACATCCGCTATGGCTACAACCGCGCATTACTTTCGTGGTACAACGTCCTTTCCGATTTGCAGGGAACAAGTACCAGCAGCTACGGCATCACACCTTCTTATATTACTAAAGACGACCAGAGCAACCATTACATCCGTGCGGTTTACGAGCGCGAGATTTTCCCTAATGCCCAGTCGATAAGCGGAATTTCCACTCAGCTGACAATCCTCAACCTCGCATATTATCCCACCGAGCGCGGACCTTATAACTACGACGTGGAGGGCGAGCCGGGTATCTCCGCCGGTATCAACGAGGACGGTAGTCTTAAAAATCCGTCGAAACGCTGGGGCGGCATTATGCGTCAGCTAACCACCACCGACTTTGAAGCGTCAAATATAGAATACCTTGAGTTTTGGATGCTCGACCCATTTATCTACGAACAGGACGATATGGGCGCAGATCTCTATTTTAACCTCGGAAACGTTTCGGAAGACGTGCTTAAAGATTCGCGCAAGAGTTTCGAAAACGGCCTGCCTTATCCGTCCGACCCGCAATTTATCGACACCACAGCTTGGGGTTTGGTATCTAACAAGACTTTCCTTGTTAACGCATTCGACAACAGCAATGGTGCAAAAGATGTTCAGGATATCGGTTTCGACGGTTTGGACGATGATCAGGAACGCTCATTCCACAACAATTTCTTGGAGCGGATATCCAATGTCTACGGCACTTCGTCGAAAGCCTACGCCGATGCCTACAACGACCCGTCGAGCGACAACTACCACTTTTTCCGTGGCTCCGACTACGACGAGCAGAAGCTTTCAATCGCTGAGCGTTACAAATATTACAACGGCACTCAGGGCAACTCGCGCGACTTTAGCAGTTCGTCGAGCTACAGCACCATCAAAGACCGTTATCCCGACGTCGAGGATATCAACCTCGACAACACTCTCAGCGAAACAGAATCTTACTACCAATACCGCGTGCATATTTCGCCCGATCAGATGCAGGTGGGTCAGAACTACATCACTGACATGATAGAGAGCAATGTCAAGACTGTTAACGGCAAAACCGAAACTGTCAAGTGGTATCAGTTTAAAGTGCCGATTTACGAACCCGACAGCGTTGTTGGTACTATCTCTGATTTTAAGTCGATTAGATTTTTGCGTTTGTTCCTTACTAACGCCAAAAAAGACATTATCCTGCGTTTTGCCGAGATGAACCTCGTGCGTGGCGAATGGCGCAAATATAACGCTGCCATGACTTCCGCCGGTGAAATCGTTACCGACCATCAGTATTCCGACGGGCTTTTGGACATATCCACAGTCAGCCTCGAGGAAAACGGCAGCAAAACCCCCGTCAACTATCTTCTTCCTCCCGGCATCGACCGCGAACGCGACTATCAAACCAACCAAGTGGTTGAGGAGGACGAAAAGTCGATGGCTCTCCATGTTACCAATCTTCACGACGGTCAGGCGGTGGCAGCTTACAAGACCGCTGTTTTAGACCTTCGCCAATATAAGAAACTCAAAATGTTTGTTCACGAGGAGCAGCCAGCCGGTCAGGTACTTAACGATAACGACTTGAACCTTTTTGTACGTCTCGGCTCCGACTATAAGGAAAACTATTACGAATATGAGATTCCCCTGAAAGTTACCCCCGATGGCTATTATGCCAACGACGACAACGGACGTCTGGCTGTCTGGCCATACGACAACAATGTGGAGGTGGTTTTTGAGCAGTTGCAGGATGTAAAGCTCAGCCGTAACAACGCCGCCCGCGAAGCCGGTTCTACGGTTTCGGTTTCGATGCCTTACACCATAACATACGACGACGGTAAGCGTATCACTGTTATGGGAAATCCCAATGTCAGCAATATCAAGACTATTATGATAGGTGTCCGCAACCCTTCGCAGGACAACAATATGTTTACCGACGACGGACTGTCCAAAACCGCCGAAATCTGGGTTAACGAACTACGTCTCACCGATTTCAACGAAGATGGCGGATGGGCTGCCAAGAGTAAGGTAGAGCTTCAGATGGCCGATTTGGCTAACGTTGCCATTTCGGGATATATGCACACTCCCGGTTTCGGAAGCATCGAAAAGAGGGTAGGGGAGCGGTATCAGGAAACCGTCTACCAATACGACATCACTTCGCAGCTTCAGGTTGGAAAGTTTTTTAATAACGACTACGGCGTGAGAGTGCCTGTCTATTTCGGTTATTCCGAAAATTACGAAATTCCACGTTACAATCCTCTCGACCCCGATATTGAACTCCGCGAAACTCTCAACGATCCAAATCTATCTCGTTCTGAAAAAGACGAAATCCGCGACCGCAGTATCACGTATGAACGCCGCAAGAGTTTCAACGTTACCAATATGCACGTGGAGGGTCGCAGCCGCGAGGCTAAGGAGGAGGCAAAACGTCGCAAGGAGCAGAAAAACAATCCCGAAGGCGTTTCTACTGGAAACAACAACGCTAAGGCCAAACCGCAGAACAAGCAGAAACCGTTTTATCACGTGTCGAATTTCACTGCCGGATTTGCTTACAGCGAGTACTATATGCACGACATTACCATAAAGTCGCAGTTGGAACGCATACTGCAGTCGTCGCTCGAATACAATTTCACATACAATCCAAAAAACTACCGTCCGTTGTCGAGAGTTAAGTTTCTTAATAATAAGAACCTTGCGCTCATTCGCGATTTTAACTTTTACCTTTTGCCCAAGATGGTGGCTGTTTCGGCCAATATCGACCGTCAGTATTCCACTATACACTACCGCAACATCAACGAGGACGACGGTTTTCTCGACCCGACATTCCAGAAGGATTTTCGCTGGCGCAGAAACTACGAGGTGCGTTACAACCTTTCGCAAAACCTCACAATGAATTTCTCTGCCAACAACGAGAGCCGCGTTAACCCCGACGGACTTATCGACCGTTTTGGCGAGGAGAGCGCGCGAGAGCGCGACACTCTGTTTATGAGATTTCTCGACCTCGGCTACAATACCAACTACCAGCAGAATGTAAAATTTCAATGGCAAGTGCCGGTTAACAAGCTTCCTTTGATGAAATGGGTTTCTGCCAACGCTATCTATAACGCCGACTACCGTTGGCAACGTGGAATCGACCCCGTCCAAGTGGCTGCCACCGACACCACGCCGTCGTACTATATCGACCATGGCAACACTATATCCAACAACGGAGTGCTTACATTGAACGGCGCGTTAAACTTTGAAACCGTATACCGTCAAATGCCTTATTTCAAGGATGTGATGAAACGATTTACCAAGGACGGACGTAAGAAGGCCAACAATGAAAAACGCGAAGTTACCGCCACCAAAAACAATATCCGTTTGTCCAAAGGTGTGGGACGCATTATTTATCACAATCTCGGAACTACCGATGTGGACGCCGACGTTACCGACATCGACGGTCAGCCAGTTAAGGGAACGGTTACAGTTTTGGACAAAAACCGTATCCGTTTTACAGCCGATGATGATTACCAAAGCTGTACCGCCGTTATCAAAGGTAGAAAGGATGTTAATGATAATCCTTTCGTTGTAGCCACCGACTATCTCGCCATGTCGCTGATGAGCATCCGCAATGTTTCGGTAACGTACAAGAACCAGCGTTCTAACACGCTCACCGGCTACCGTCCCGACACAGAGCTTTTCGGCTCGTACTACAAGGGCGGCACCATCATGCCCGGTATCGACTATCTGCTCGCTCTCAACGACGACGAATATCATCTCGACGCTGCCGAAAAAGGCTGGCTGTTGAAAGATTCCACACTTTCCGACCCCGTGATGTATACCAAGGGCAACTCTATCGGCGTGCGAGTGGCGTTGGAGCCTGTCAATAATTTCCGTATCGACGTAAGTTTCGACCGCAGCATAGTTTACAACACCGAAGAGTATTTTGCCTACGCTACCGATATTGACGGCTGGCAAACATCGAGCAGAATTAAGCACGGCAACTACCGCGTAAGCTTCAATATGATTAAAACCGCGTTTAAAAAGGTTGGCGACGACTATTCTTTGGAAACCTACAATAAGTTTCTCAACCACCGCGAAATCATAGCACAGCGTCAAGCCGACCGCCGTATGGGTCTCAAAGAGTACGACCCAACGCCTCAGAAAGATGCCGACGGAAACCTCATGTACGGTAACTATCCCAACGGATACAGCAAAACTCATCAAGATGTGCTTCTGCCTGCGTTTCTTGCCGCATATTCGGGCATAAGTCCTAACAAAATTAGTCTCGATCCGTTCTTGAAAATTCCGCTACCAAATTGGCGAATCAACTATAAGGGCCTCGGAAATATTCCACTGCTCAAAAACGTTGTGCGCTCGGCTATGCTGACCCATGCCTACAGTTCGTCGTATTCTATCTCTAACTTTAAGAATAACGCCGAGTATAGTTTTCGCGACCAGTACACTTGGGGATACAATTTTGCGCGTTACAAGGCTAACAACTTGTTTATTCCCCAGTACGAGATAGCTGCCGTAACGCTTGAAGAAAAATTCGCACCGCTTGCCGGCATCGACATCTCGTGGGTAAACCTTATGAGCACCAAGCTTGAGTACCGCCGCACTCGTCAGATTACGCTCGGATTCGCCAACAGCCAAATTTCCGAAATGTACCGCAAGGAGTGGGTTATTGGTGTGGGCTACAAGTTTGCCCAGCTGCCTTTGAATATCCGCACATCGAGCGGAAGCAACCGTTTCAAGAGCGACCTTGACCTCAGAGCCGACCTCGTTATCGACGACGACAAGACAATTATCCGCGAAATCGAAAACCTTTACGACCAGATTTCGGCAGGACAGCGCAGTTTCTCGATAAAGTCTACCGCCGACTACCGCCTGTCGCAGAGGTTCAAGGTGCAGCTGTATTACAATCATCAGATAACCAACCCGATAATCTCCACCAGCTACCGCACGAGCAACATCAAGTTCGGTTTTAGCATAACAATGAGCTTGGATTAAAAAAAATACGTTGGCAGATGAGAAAAAAATAGTATTTTTATAGTGTTTTTTACTTTAAGGTGATTATTTTTGCAAAAAATGCGTACAAGGTTTCTCATATTGTTGATGCTTATAGCTGTTGGCGTTTCGGCTGCACCACCCAAGCATGGTAAGAAGACTCCTATGGGCGGCGACAGCACGTCGTATATCTATTACCATCCCGAAAGCAGCATCGATATGTTTTATTGGGAAAACAAAGTCAGCATCGTGCGTCCCCAGCCGCAGATTATAGTTTCGCCTTGGGTGGATTCTTTGGAGAAGGAGCTTGTGACCGACACCGCGCTTTTCAGTCTGCCTGCTGTTTGGCGCGCACCAGACAACGTGTACAGCACATTTGAAATCAACGGCACCGAGTACACCGTGGGTATCCCTACTGACAACACTTCGTATATTTACCAGCAGCGCAGGCGTTATCAGTTTACATCAAGAGATTCAGCGTGGATGTACGTACCAATCAACACCAATGGCTTGAGCCGCTACACGCTTTCGTTTTACGGCATAAGCGCGTGGGACATCAACGTTGAGGAGAAGACCCCGGAGCGTTTCCATTTCGAACCAGACAAATCGAGGTCTGAGATTGTCTTTCCTGAAGGAATGATTGTGCCTTTGGTTATGAGCGTTATACTTATACTCTTGGCAAATTTCTATTCCAAAGGCTATGTGTCGCGATTGCTGCTGATTGTGTTCTATTACAACGCCTTTAACAATACGGTGGGCGAGCGCAACATTTCTGCCGACAAAGCGGGCTACGTTCTTTTTGTCAATTACATCCTCAATGTGGTTATGTTTTCTACCATAGCGATGGCGAAGTACGGAATTGAACTTCCTTTTTCGTTTTTTGTATCAATTGCAATAGGCTGTGCGATAGTGTTTGCGGTATATTTAATTAAACTTTTTGTTTCGATGTTGTTCAGCAATCTTTTTTTATGCCGCGACGCATATTCAAAATATTACAGCAACGTATCGTTTGTTTTGCAGATGTTAGGCGTGGTGATGCTGCCGATAAATTTTTGCATAGTGTATGTCGGATATGACTTTACGATAGAGACTTTGTTTATTATATGCTTGATATTATGTGGATTAGCCGAACTATTGAAATTATTTCGGTTGATAAAAATAATATTTGACAAACAATTTTCTAAATTTTATTTATTTTTATACCTTTGCGGCGTGGAAATATTGCCTGTTTTGTTGGCAGTTAAAATTCTATCCCATTGATTGTCAGCGGCATTTTCCTAACTTTAGGGGTAGGAAGGGATTACATTTTAAAATAAAGAGTTTTGAAAATTACTAATTTGCTGATTTCGCAGCCAAAACCGACAGGAGACAGCAGCCCGTACTTTGATTTGGCTGACAAATTAAAACTAAACGTTACCTTCCGTCAGTTTATCAAAATTGTCGGAGTAAGCTCCAAGGATTTCAGGGCGCAGCATATCAATCTGCCAGACTACACGGCCATTATCTTTACAAGCAAAATCGGAATCGACAACTTTTTCAGAATTGCCAAGGAGATGAAATACGCCGTTCCTGAAACTCTAAAGTATTTCTGCACTACCGAGCAAATCGCGCTCTACCTGCAAAAATACATCGTCTACCGCAAACGAAAGATTTTCCATGGCAAGAACAATTTCAACGACACAGTGGAGGCTTTTAAGAAAAACATCAACGAGAAATTCCTTCTTGTTACATCTGATGTTAGCAGCAACGAGATTCCCGACTTTCTTGACAGCATAGGTATCAATTTTGCCAAGGTGGTGTTGTATCAGACCGAGAGCGCGGACCTTGACGACTTGAAAGCGGATTTCCCGAATTTCCAAGTACTTGTGTTCTTTACACCAGCCGGTATCAAGAGCCTTCACGAAAACTTCCCCGACTTTGAGCAGGGCGACGTTAAGATTGCCGCCTTCGGACACTCGGCGTGGGAGGCTGTGGAAAAGTACGGCTACCGTTTGGACATCAAGGCTCCTACCGATGAGGCTAAGAGCATGCCTGCCGCATTAGAGCAGTTTATTATAGCCAACAACAAGAAAAAATAGATCTGTCTTGCATAAGGTAAACACGTTAAACAAAGGTGAGAGGCTCAAAAGCCTGAACCGTATCGAAAACATTTTCAAAGAGGGGAAGTCGTTCCTGATTTTCCCTTTTTCGGTATATTATACCATAGGGTCGCCTTTCGACAACGGCTGCAACCAGATGATGGTGTCGGTGAGCAAGCGCTATTTCAAACATGCCGTCGACCGCAACCGTGTGAAACGTCTCACCCGCGAGGCGTACCGTGTGCGCAAGTCGCTTTTGCAGAACCTCACTGAAAAAAATTTCAGTGTCGCCTTTGTTTACAAGAACCGCCAGATTAGCACCTACGCCGCAATTTCCGCCGCCATGGACACGATAATCCAAAAGTTGGGCGAGATATTGAAAACGGCTTAAAGTCGTGCGAATTTTAAACTTGATAGATAAAATAAAAAAGCCCCGATTTACTCGGGGCTTTTTTATTAGTACATTTGGTTCCGTGTTAGAATGAGTCTTCTTCCGACACCTTGTCGGTAACGTAAACGGTTATGCAGCCTTTGATTTTTTCAACCGGCACTGCAAATCCTTGGTCGGAGGACGAAGATTGAGTCTGCGACTGAGATTCGTTGTCGTCGCCGTAGCTGTAGCTTTGTACCTGATCTTGCGGAACTTCCACTTCTTTTACATCCAGCATGATTTTCAATGATGTGGATGAAACCGGGGTAAAGTCGAAATAGGGATGGAAGTAAGTATTTTTCTTTTCGTCGAAATAGTCCTGAAGGGCTGTTTGTTGATTGAATTTTACTTCTTTATCGTCTAATTTGCCAGGTACGTTTATTACAACTTCACCAGTACTCATGTCGATGATTTTTACATCCACATTGTTGTTGAACACTGGACTCGCAAAAAATTGTATTCTGTATTCCAATCCTTGGGTAATGGGGAGGACGAACTCATATTTGCGGCCGGTCTGACACATCGCGCTTTTGGACGAGCTGTTGTATCTGTATGGTTGCGTAGGTTTGCGCATCTTCATCTGGTCGGCACATGTCGACTGCGCCTGCAATCCTATCGGCAGCGCCACTAAAACAACCAGTAAAATTTTAATAATACTTTTCATATTTTTTAAGCTTTAATATTTTACTTATTTAACGTTGTTTATTGTGATATTATTTCTTACTGAGCCGATAGTTTCTTTAATTTTCTTAAAATTATTTTCAGTCATGTTGATTTTCATGCCTCCGCCCACTTTGATTGCACCGCTGTTGTTGGTAGAAGATGTGGTGTTGTTTCGCTGAACTTCCAATTGTCCGAAAGCTTCTTTGAGGGGAGCGAGTTCGGCGATGGTGGATTTGATGGCTGGATCGGCTTGCTGCTGTTCCAAACGGAGCATGAGGTTGTCGAAAATAATCTTCTGGTCGGCAATGCGTTGGATTGTGGGATTGTTGGCATCGTATTTATCTACCGAGTTGACAATAATGTAGAGGAACTCAAGCCATCCACCTGTGGAGATTAGTGTCATGGTCTTGGCGCGGTCTTTTGAGTCGAGGAAATTCTGAATCTCGTAGTATATGTCGCTCGAAATCTGTTTCAGGGAGTCGCGGTTTTCAACTACGTTTTCGATGCGGTTGGCGAGGCTCTGGTTAAACACGTTGCCGATTCCGATAGCGTCAGACAGCTGGCGTACCACTTTGAACTCCTTGAGTGATTCCTGATATTTGCCGAAAGCAGCGCTGTATGCCATGTCGGCGGTGTAAGTACCGAAATTGATTTCTTTTGACTTTATGTCGATGTATTTATCGATATTCTCGATGGGGTTGGTGAGTCCTGCGATAAACTGAAGTTCCTTGTCCTTGGTGAAGGCGAAGAGGTCTTCGGGAGAGGGTATCAGATAGAAGTTGTTTTCGTTGCTCTGATTGCTTTGTGCCTGTTCCTGTTTGGTGTTTTGATTTCCGTTGTTGTTGTTACCTTCGCCTGCGCAAGATTGCATTGCTACCAATGCTGTTGCGGCTAAGAAGGCGCAGATGGGTTTTGCTTTGATTTTCATTTTTTTAAGTTTTTGATTTTGTTTATATTATTTTTGCTGTCTGTTCCAAATAAGTTTTTTCCCGAATCCCAATCGGTTGTCAGTGAGCTTGTAATATTCTGGCTTTAAAACCACGTATGTTCCTGGTACGGCTATTGCGTAGGGGTAGTGTTTTAGATATGTCTTTTTTGCATTCGATAGGTAGTCGCCTTCTGGTATTATAGCATTGGCGCATATCTGGAGCCCCTGTAGTTTGCCTATTTCTTTCGTTTCTAAAACGATTGATGCTGCCACCTTGTTGTTTTGGGCTATCTCTTTCATGTGGCGCGTGTTTTCCGCGTCGGTCTTTATTATAAAGGTGTTGTTTTCGGAGTTGTAGGCAAAAAAACAGTCGCAGCAGTAGGGCTGTCCTTCGGCGCAGGTGGCGAGGACTAACACGTGGTGCTGCTCTATGAATTCTTTTATGCGGTTGTCTATTCCTTCCATTTTAGTAAATTTGTTTTATTCACCTCCAAAAGGAATGCCATTTTCAATCTCCTTAAAGTCGGTGCTGATAACTGCAAATTCCGAACGACGGTTTAACTGGTGGCAGATTTCCTTATCTTGATTAGATGTAAGATTGTTGATAAAAGCCTCGCTGAGCACGTCGCCCTCTTTGAGGAAGGGATATTTGTCGGCTATCTTTTTGGTAACTTTTACGGGGTTGCTTTCGCCCATACCTTTTGATGTGAGGCGGGCGGGATTGATGCCTTTTGAAACAAGGTAGTTGACAACGCTCTTGGCACGCTCGTCGGAGAGTTTGAGGTTGGCCTCATCGTTGCCACGGAAGTCGGTGTTGGCACGCAACTCTATGGTAATATTGCTGTTAACGTTGAGCACTTCAACCAATTTGTCG
>JAFYFR010000093.1 GCA_017543645.1 Bacteroidales bacterium | reverse complement strand
GTCGGTTTTGCCGGCTTCGGGCTTGAATGTGCGCGATGTGTAGGTCTGCACTGTGCCGTACGAGAGACGCTCGGTAAAGTTGGCGTCGGGGTAGGTGAGAGCCTTGGGGTTCATAGCAATGCTGCCTTTGGTGTAGCGGCGGCGTGCTGCGTCGAGCAGATTTTCATATTTCTCGGTGTACTCGTTGAGAGCAAAGTAGATGTTGAGCATATAGCGGCTAAACTCGAATGCTGGGTCAAATTGCAAACTAACTCTTTTGAGTGCGGAAGTGTCGTCGAGAAACTTGTAAAATCCATCTTTATCCAACAGCGAACTATTGATAAACACACTGTCGATGAGGTTTTCGGGGTTGTCGTATTGGGTAAAATAGCTGGATATTTCATTGCCGAAGTATTTTTCGATGTCGGCAGGGGTAACGTTCTCCAAAAATGTTTTAATCATTGCCTTCGACACCTTGTAGTCGGTGGGTTTGTTGTAATCTTTGAAAAATTCGTCGGCTTTGGCGCGGATTTCTTCGGTGTCGGCAATTTTTGCCATCGACTGCATAGCGAAATATGCGGGGTTGAAAAATTCCATTCCGTTGTTGAGCACA
Organism: Bacteroidales bacterium; assembly: GCA_017543645.1. The sequence continues at coordinate 1,059 of JAFYFR010000093.1, read as the reverse complement.
CATTCAAGCACGTAGTAATAGATTTTTTCAAAACGGGCGAGATTGTCGCAGGCGTATTTGATGCTGTCTAATACTGTTCCGTATTCGGCTTTGCGTGCGGGGTTGGCGTTAACCCACTGCATGAAAGCGCGTTCCTGAGCCTGTTTTTCTTCAACGGTTTTTTGCTCTTTGAGACTCTTGTTGGCTTCGATAAATTTTTTCCAATAGTTGCTCGAATGGGAATATTTGGTTGCGTATTTGATTCTTACTGCCTCGTCGGCCTCCATATCGGCTTTCATAATGTCCTGACGGATACCGCGCACGTAAGATGTTATGGAGTTTTGGTTTTGCATATCCTTTACAATCTCGTAGCTTGTGGAGTGGCGTTCGGTGCTACCGGGGAAACCAATTGTCATAGCAAAGTCGCCCTCTTTGTAACCTGCGATTGAAATTGGCAGAAAGTGTTTGGGTTTCAAAGGAACATTCTTGTCGGAGTAACTTGCGGGTTTGCCGTCGGGACTCATATACACGCGGAAAATAGAGAAGTCGCCAGTGTGACGCGGCCACATCCAGTTGTCGGTATCGTGCCCAAACTTGCCTATCGATTCAGGACCTGCGCCTACAAAACGTACGTCGTTGTAGTTGATGTAGATTACCATATAGTAGGCGTTACCCGAGAAGAATGGCTTGATAACTATGTCGTAATAATCGGCTGTGAACTCTGTTTTGGCAGCCTCTTTAAGGGCGTCGGAGTTGGTGCGGATGGCTCTTTGGCGTTCGTTTTCGGTCATTTTTGTGGTAACGCCTTTGAGCACTTGGTCGGTAACGTCGCGGATCTCCTGCATAAACTGCACGTAAAGTCCGGGAGTGGGAATCTCGTCTTGGAGGGTCTTAGCCCAGAAACCGTCTTTCAAGTAGTTGTGGTCAACGCTGCTGTGCTGCTGAATGCTTTCGTAGCCGCAGTGGTGGTTGGTGAAGAGAAGTCCCTGATCTGAAACAATTTCGCCGGTGCAGTATCCGCCAAAGTTTACCACGGCGTCTTTGAGCGACGATTTTTTGATAGAATAAACATCTTCGGGT
>JAFYFR010000092.1 GCA_017543645.1 Bacteroidales bacterium | reverse complement strand
GGAAAACCTTACAGCCGACGATGTGCTGAGTTTTCCTTTGTCGAAAGACGGAGGCGCAGTAGCAATTATCCAGTCGGCAGACATTCCTGTGACCATAGAAGATATTCCAGAGATAAAACCGCATACTCTTCCCGAACAAGAGCCAGAAATTGCGAAAGTGACCGAACCAACAGGAACCAACTCTGAAATCGCATCTCAAGGCAACTCCAATGCAGTAGATCTGAAAATTGTTCCCAATCCAGCAAAATCTTACATCAGAGTAGAAACCGAACAAACTCGGATAATCATTTATGACCTTGCTGGTAAGAGAATAATGGAAATCCGCAATTACGAAAACGGTTCAGAAATTAACATTTCAATTTTGAAGAGCGGCATTTACATCGTTACCGACGGAATCAAATCCGCTAAGTTCTACAAGCATAACAGATAAATCTCCCACCCCCGCATAACAAAACCCCCGCCCAAGCAGATGCCCAGGCGGGGGTTATTACTATACTTTAATCATTAAACTACTTGATGAATGCCTTGGCAGCGGCGATGGCTTTGTCTAAGCCGTCGGGATTCTTGCCGCCTGCTGTGGCGTAGAAGGGCTGTCCGCCGCCTCCGCCGAGAATCTCTTTGCCTGCCTCTTTTACAATGGCTCCGGCGTTGAGACTGCGCTCTTTTACAAGGTTGTCGCTCATAATTACAGAGAGCAACGGTTTGCCGTCGAACAATGCGCCGAGAACTATGTAGGCGTTGTCCATCTGCTGACGAATCTGGAACGAAAGGTCTTTCAACAAGTCTTTGTTGCCCACTGATACACGCTCTGCGATAACGTTTATGCCGTTGATGTTCTGAGCCTTGGCAATGAGGGCATCCTTGACGCCTGCAAGCTTCTCGTGCTCGAGCACGTCGATCTGTTTCTTGAGGGCAGCGTTGTCGGCGATGAGAGCCTCCACTGACTTGATGATGTCGTCCTCTGATTTGGCTTTGAACATAAGTTTGAGAGCCGATGAAATGGTGCACTGCTTAGCAGCGTATTCTTCAGCAGCCTTGCCGGTAAGAGCCTCGATACGGCGGATACCTGCTGCCACTGCTGTTTCGGTGATTATTTTGAAATATCCAATGCGTCCGGTGTTGCTGATGTGAGTACCGCCGCAGAGCTCGATGCTGTCGCCAAACTTAACCACACGCACCTTGTCGCCGTATTTCTCGCCGAAAAGCGCGATAGCTCCGAGAGCCTGTGCATCTTTGATAGGCATATCGCGGTGTTCTTCGAGGGCGATGCCTTCGCGGATTTTCTCGTTGACAAACTGCTCGGTGCGGGCTATTTCCTCGTCGGTCATCTTGCTGAAGTGGCTGAAGTCGAAACGTAGGTAGCCGCAGCAAACGAGCGAACCTTTCTGCTCCACGTGAGTGCCGAGGATAGAACGGAGAGCCTCGTCCAAAAGGTGCGTTGCGCTGTGGTTGCGCTCTGTCGCCTCGCGTTTCTCACGATCTACAACAGCGTGGAAAGTGGCGTTGAGGTTTTCGGGAAGTTCTTTAACAATATGTACCGAAAGTCCGTTCTCCTTCTGAGTGTCGGTGATGTAGGTCTTCTTGCCGTCGGCCTCGATATAGCCGCAGTCGCCTACCTGACCGCCCATTTCGCCGTAGAAGGGAGTCTTGTTGAATACTATCTGATAGAAGTTCTTGCCTTTGGTCTCCACCTTGCGGTAACGCCAGATTTTAACGTCGGTAGTGGTCTCGTCGTAGCCGGTGAACTCCTCGGTAGAGAAGCTGTTGACCTCCTGCCAGTCGCTGCTTTCGATTTTGGCATCGTTGCGGCTGCGCTCTTTCTGCGCGTTGAGCTCCTGCTCAAACTCGGCTTGATTGTGTGTGAGACCTTTTTCCTTAAGAATAAGCTCTGTAAGGTCGAGGGGGAATCCGTAAGTGTCGTAAAGCACAAACACTGTCTTGCCGTCGATTTCCTTCTTTCCGGCTTTCTGGGCTTGCTCCACCACCTTGTCTAAGAGGCGGATACCAGTCTCCAAGGTGCGGAGAAACGATGTCTCCTCCTCTACCATCACCTTCTCGATGATGTCTTTCTGAGCGTTGAGTTCGGGATAAGCTTCGCCCATAACCGAACGGAGCACCGGAAGGAGCTTGTACATAAAAGGTTCGGCCTGTCCGAGGAATGTGTAAGCGTATCTTACAGCACGGCGGAGGATTCGGCGGATAACGTAGCCAGCCTTAGCGTTTGCGGGCAGCTGTCCGTCGGCGATGGCGAACGAGATGGCACGGATATGGTCGGCGATAACGCGCATTGCCACGTCGGTCTCCTGCTTAGCACCGTACTTGATGCCGGTGAGACGGCTGATTTCTTGTATTACGGGTTGGAAAATATCAGTGTCGTAGTTGCTCTGTTTGCCCTGGAGAGCCATGCAGAGACGCTCGAATCCCATACCGGTGTCCACATGCTTGGCGGGCAGCGGCTCAAGGTGACCGTCGGCGCAACGGTTGAACTGCATGAACACAAGGTTCCAAATCTCAATCACCTGGGGATGGCTCTGGTTAACGAGTTTCACGCCGGGAAGCTTAGCACGCTCCTCGTCGCTGCGGAGGTCGATATGTATCTCGCTGCAAGGGCCGCAAGGACCAGTAGCGCCCATTTCCCAGAAGTTGTCGTGCTTGTTGCCCATAATCACGCGGTCGGCGGGAAGGTGTTTGAGCCAATATCCGCGGGCCTCGTCGTCGGGTTCGAGGTTCTCATCCTTTGCGCCCTCAAAAACAGTGGCGTAGAGGCGGCTGGTGTCGAGATGAAGCACATCTACAAGAAATTCCCACGCCCAGTCGATAATCTCTTTTTTGAAATAATCGCCGAAACTCCAGTTGCCCAGCATCTCGAACATAGTGTGGTGGTAGGTGTCGTGACCTACTTCTTCGAGGTCGTTGTGCTTGCCCGACACGCGGAGGCACTTCTGACTGTCGGCCACACGCTTGCTTGCCGCGGGTTCGTTGCCGAGGAAAATGTCTTTAAACTGGTTCATACCTGCGTTGGTAAACATCAGGGTAGGGTCGTTTTTCACAACCATAGGTGCCGAGGGCACAATCTTATGCTGCTTCGACGCAAAAAAATCCAAAAAAGCTTTGCGTATCTCCTTTGAGGTCATCATGTGTTAATGCTTTGTTTTAAAAAAAAATTATTATGGCGCAAAGTTATTGCGTTTTTTGTTATTATGCGTATATTTATCAAAAAATTATCGTATATTTGAGATATATTTGTCATCAAAGGTTCACTTTTTGAATAATGATACAAGTACAACTTATAAAAAATAGCTATGTGCAAGAAGATTAATTTGAAACAAAGATCGATCATCGTGTTTCTGGTGCTGTTTGCGGCCGCCACGGTGATTTTCATCATGTTCAGGAGCGCCATTTCCCGCTCCACATATTTCACTGCGGGCGCATGGGTGCAGTCGTTTTTCAAGATCACCGACCAGAAATACTTCGACCTTCTGGAAGACTACGGCAGCTACGACGAGCTTGCCGAGGTGGTAGACAGCGAAAATTCCGACGAGCTGTGGGAAGCTCTTGAAATGGAAGACGTGGTACACGACAACCACATCCACGCCATTGTGCTGATGAGCCAGCAGGAAGACATAGTAGCCCGCGCGGGAAAAATCAACCCCTATATGCTCAAGTCCGACAAGGGCATCATTTCGAGCAAGATAGAGTACTACAACCATTTTAAGTATTTCAAATACTTCAACGATTCGCTGTTTGTTGTGTACGGTGTGCCGGTAAAAAACGCCGAGAAGAAACGTATCGACTCGGGCGGCTACCTCTTGGCAATCGGCTACATACAGGACATCGCGGCGCAGACCCTTCCGCCTGACCTCTGGTCGGTGGAATACGTAAGGCACAGGGACAACCTGCTGCAAGGGCTCAACCCGGTGCTTGTAAACCATTTTCTCACCGACATCAACAATGTGGACTACGGCGTGCTGCAGTTCTCGTTCAGCGGTAGCAGCGCCATCATCGGAAGCCGTTTCTGGTTCTGGTACATAGCCATAGCGTGCATACTGCTTTTAGGATGCATATTTATCAACCGCGCCGTAAACGAGAAAGAACTTAAAGACGAGATAGACAAAGTAAGCAAGCTGAAGGTGTTCCTCGAGGCAATGCCGGCCAGGGTGTACGTTAAGGACAGCAACCTGAAATTCGACTTTGTTAACAACCTTTTCGCGTCGTCGTTCGGCCTCAAGCCCGAGGACTTCATAGGCAAGGACGAGCGCCAGATGGGGCTGCCCGACGAGCTGACTCCGATATTCGACGAAGACCGAATAGTATTTGCCAACAACAAGAGCAAGATGCTCAAGATGCATTTCCTCAAGTTTCAGGACGACGTGCAGAAATGCTACTCGGTGTCGAAAATTCCTCTAGAATACAGCGGCAAGCGCGGCGTATACTGCGCCATGATGGATATTTCAAAAGGTCGCGAACGCGAAAAGAACATCATAGAGCAGAACCGTATGCTGCAGAGCACTATCGACAACCTCACCGACCTATACCTGCGCACCGACCTCAACGGCGTTATCACACAGGCAAGCCGCTCGTGCTGCGACGCCCTGGGCTACGACTCTCTCGACGAGATTATCGGACACAACATCACCGAGGTGGCGTCCACAGCCGTCGACTGGGAGGCTATAGCACGCACGGGACAGGTAAAGGAGCTCTCTTTCAAGATGAAGAACCGAAAGGGCAAGACCATACACTGCGAGGCGAACATCAACACTTTCTACGACAACGACGGATCTCCCGCCGGATACGAGGGCATCGTGCGCAACATCACCGAACGCAAGCAGTACGAGCAGCAGCTCAAGACCCTCACCGAAAACCTTATGGCGTCGCTTGAGCAAACCGAGGAGAAGAAAAACCAGCTTGAGAACGTGCACCGCCGCATGGAGGAGAGCCTCACCTACGCCAAACGCATTCAAGACGCGCTTTTCTATCCTTCGTCGGAAAAAACCACCAAGGTGTTCCCCGACAGCTTTGTGATGTACCAGCCTTGCGAGATTGTGGGTGGCGACTTCTACTTTGTTACCAACATAAACGAAACCAAGGTGTGCGTGGTGGCGGATTGCACGGGGCACGGCGTGCCGGGTGCCCTTATGAGCGTCCTTTCGGCAAGCATATTGCAAAACATTCTCAACACACACTTCGGTGAGGAGGGATTCTCGCCCGCCACGGTGCTGGAACTGCTAAGACAAAAGATTATCGCAGCCCTGCAAAACTCCGTGATACTGCGCGACGGACTCGACATAGCCCTGGTGTTTATCAACGGCACAAAGATGCATTACTCTGGTGCTAACATTCCGCTTGTGGTGGTGCGCGACGGCGAACTCACGCTCTACGCCCCCACAAAATGCCCTATCGGCATACACCCGATGCAGCTCAAATTTACCAACGAGGAGATAGAGCTGCAAAAGGACGATATGGTGTACATCGCCTCAGACGGATACCCCGACCAGTTTGGTATCAGCGAAAACCGCAAATACTCGCGCCGCGACTTCAACGCGCTGCTTGCTCAGATAGCCACACTGCCCTGCCAGCAGCAGAACCAGCGTCTGGAAGAGGAACTTATCATCTGGCGGGGAACTCGCAAGCAGACCGACGATATCACAATATTTGGATTCAGGGCATAAAGATAATTCATACCAATAAAACAAAAGCGCAGACCATAACAGCCTGCGCTTCTTCATTATTAAATCTAATTTATCACTATTCAATTACTATCCGCTTCACTATTGTTTTGGTGGGTGTCATCATCCTTACGATGTATACTCCCGGGCGACCTGTCAGGTCAATTTCCACAAGGTCGTCGGCTACGGTCTTGTTGACAACCACACGACCCGAGATGCTTGCCACTACTATCTTGACAGAGCCTGTCTCCTGAATAAGCTCGCCAAGCGAAACTGTTACCACACCATACGAAGGCACAGGGTAAACATTCACACGAATGTCGCGCTCAACGTCGGTTTCGCTCTGGTCTGACGGATAAAGATGCGTCAATTCGCCATCGTCGAAGGGTTCGGGAAGAGGTTTAACCTCAGGCTGCAAATCTTCAGGCTCGGTAACATCGGGAACCGTCGGATTGATAACCACAGGGTCAACAATTACAGGCTCTTCAGGAACCTCAATAGGATCGCTGGGTATTACCACAATAGGATCTACCACTACAGGTTCTTCGGGTTTCTGGCGGAAAACAAGTTTAAATCTTGTTTTATTGCTTCCAGCCTCCACATCAATCTTAGTAGAGAATCCTTCAGAAAGTTTGGTAGAAGTACCTTCTTGAGCATCTTCTAAATATACATCAACATCGTCAACAGTCAACACCGGAATTGTGAGTCGGTATGTGCCTGCTGTAACGGTAGAATATCCTATACGAACTTCGCCGCCGTCTTTTACCTCAAAAGGAAGACCGTTGGCAGTGAGAGCCACTTTCTCGTCGCTTCCGTAAGTGTAGAACGAGAGTAATTTGGGTGCAGAAGCAGAAACCATATAAGCATCGTACTTAGAGTCGAATGCCTCGGTAGCATCAGCTGCAAAATATACCAAGCTTTGATAATCATAATCGCCGCCGGTGGTCTTGAATACTATTTTTTCAATGCCTTTGTTGCTCGGTTGGTTGCCTGATTTCAACACGGTTTTTGAATTGCCATGACTGCGGCTCTCTTTGGGAAACTCTACAGTACCATTGTTTTGAGCAGCCTGAGCGGTAGCATGTACAAAGAAGCTTTGACCTGCGGGAATATAACGATATTCATCTTCGGTAACAACGCCAAGTTGCAAACCACCGTTGATCGAATATGCTATAGGAGTATTTGTTTTGCTATTGTGCAGATAGATGGTGGCATCCACATTGTGGAATTTGAGCGCCTCGGCATCCACAGCCGACACAAACGGGTTGGCCACAAAGTTCCAACCGTCGAGCATATCTTGAGCAGAACCCGAAGAAGTCACACGGTCGTTGCTGGTGAAATTAACCGTAGTAACAATGCTTTGGCTACCATCAGGCAAAGGTGTACCTGTAAACGAGAGTATATGAGCAGGCAACTTGCTGCTGCTCAAATAGCGGTAAGGCACGGTAACATCGTTAGTTTTGGGATAATCATTACCGTATTTGTACCAACCCTTAGCCAAAATCAAGGGATTATCGCCTGTTGAGTATTCTGTATCGTCGTAAGAATAGGTAAATTTATCACCGCCTACATCAAACGTTTCGTCGTATCCATAGAGATAAGCAGCGTATTTAAAGCTAGATACGTTAGCATTGTATCCTGTAACAGGCACACACATACGCTCATATTCCCAACAACGAACAAAACGCTGGAAGGTGAGTTTGCCGGTAAATGTACCTTTGTAAATCAACGAACCGGCAGGATTTATAGATTGATCGCCTGAGCCGTCTACAGATGTTTTAGGAGCAGCAAGCAAAAGTGAACTTGTGTTGTCTACCACCACATCGGTAATAACTGTAAGTTGAGCACGCGGATCAATAGTAAGTTTGGCATTGCCGGTAAGTTTCAGATATTTAGCCTTAGCTTTATCAGATGTATTGATAACAGGATATTTCCAATCAGGTTGACCAAGGCTGCCTACAATTACATAGTCAGATTCCGAAGGCACTTGACGACCGCTCCAGTTGTCGCTATCAAACCAATTGGAGCTAACACTACCTTCCCAATTGAATGTTAATGCACCAGTATGGGCAAGTGTGTAAACATATGCTTGATCTTTAAGATGTTCTATATCAGAAGGAATAGATGTAACAAGACCAGTATATGCAGAGTTGGCATGAACATCAGATTCTATCTTATTCCACAAATCACCATCGTAATTGGTAATGCAGACATTCTTTATATCTGCTTCAGTGTTAGCAATATTGCTAACTTCGTCCCAACGAAGCTTAAGACCGAATGTAGATGCTGTAGTAGGAGTTACAGTCCAATATTCAGATTTATCCACACCGAGAATACCTTCGCCATACTTTTCGGTATTGCCACTCTCGTCGTGAGGTTTGTACAAGTAACGCACTGTTACATAACCAAAACCACTATTGTCGGTAGGAATATAGTTGTATACCGTAAAATGTCCAAGACGATTAACATCGGTTAACTTGTCGCAGTTTAAATGGCTTCCCACAGGGAATGTCCAAGAGTCGTTGGCAAGTATTTTTTTAGTAAGAGGACCGTTGACAAACTTATTAATGTCGTAGTTTTTAACAGTTTCGTCAACATCCGGATTAGAGTCAACAATACGCAACTCACCGCCATTTTCGTCATCAACATTAAGCACGCCTTTTTCAAACATAATGTGTTGTACAATATCAATAGGAATTGCAATATCCACACCTTCAGAAGATGAATTGTTAACCTCTAAAATATTGATTTGCAATTTTTCAATCTTACTTAAATCTTTAGAATAAATTTTTTGTTCATTGTTGCCACACATTTTGATGACACTAATAGTACCCTCGGTGGGAGCAATAAAAGTACCACCATTGTAAACCAAGTTGCCATGAAGATTCCATGTAGCACCACTTAAGTTGATGATACTCATAGTGCCATTGGCTGTAAAATTACCGTTAACCATCAAGTCGGCGGGACCAAGGGTGCGATTGCCCGAACCCGAGAACTCAACATTATTGAATACATTCATGCTAACATCATAATTTTCCAAGCCAGCATACTCGATAGTGCCGCCGCCGGCTTCCACAAACAAATTGTAGAATCCGCGGGGAAGCGATCCCGACTCAGTGATAAGGCGACCCTTGCCGGCTACTACGCCAAAACGGTGGCTCTTGGTTTTATTAAGGTACACCTTGCCTTGTTCTTCATCAGAATTTCGTCCGATAGTGGTTCTAAACACATTGATACCATTGTGCTTAACGTCAACATTATGGTATACGAATACAATAGAGCCGCGTTCAGGACCTTCTGCAGGTACTGTAAGAGTGGTATTATTATCTTCCACAGCATCGCCTTCTTCGAGATAAATCTTTTTTCCATTAAGTTTGGCAACAGCCCAAGTAGCGGCTTTGTTCCAATCACCGCTTTGTTTGGTTACGTATACTTTGAGTTTGCCGGGAATAGAGCCAATACCGTTATCGTCAACAAGACCTGCAGTATACTGACCAGTGATGGTGGCATCATTCTCCATGGTGAAATTATCTTTGAAAATAATTTCACCCTTATCGTACGAATCGGTAAGAATATGATCTTTATCCCACTCCACATAGTCATGTAGCAGACGGGCTGCCACATAATGGTCGTAACCATATTGTCCCTTATTGGGTGCAGAATAGTCTTCCTTGTGGTTGTTGAACACAAGCCAACCGTTAAAATTTTGCACTCCATTGGCAACAACATCCCAATAAAATTTCAATGAGTTAGCTTGGTCGGGCAAGTTAAAATCTTCATCGCCATACTCTTGATCTTCCACAATAGCAGGATGATAGCCGTCAACCGGTGAAATCATGATAGATGCATCGGGGGTAATTGCTGACAGGTGGATAGTGGCGGGTGTGTACTTGCCGGTAACGCCAATAGGCATCAAAACTTCGGACTCAGTACCATCGCCGCTGAATATTTTTTTAACACCGCTTCGTGTGTTTGACGATTCAAACACAATCATTTTGTTAATACCGAAGTTCTCTCCTTCAACGGTAGTCACCTCTTTACCAAGTACAAGAGTGGTGGTCATCATATCAAGCACACCGTTTTGGATAACGAGAGATTTGTCGATTGTGAGGTCTTCACCGCTGTCATTTACAACCACGCCTTCTTCGTTGTTGACAATAAGTTTAGAAGTGTTGCCACTGCACAACACATTTATAGTATGATCTTGATCGCCACTGTTGAGAGCAATACCACCCTCGCCTGAATATGTACCGTGAACGTTGGTATACTTGGTTTCAACAGTGATGGGGAATCCTGCGCCGGTGTCGTGAAGATTTGCACCTTCGGTAATTTTCAATTCATTGGTAATAATGTGAGGATATATAAATTCTACTTGTCCACTCGTATTAGATATAGTAACATCATAGAATTTGATAGTAGAACCACTCACCGACTGATCTGTACCGCTGAAAGTCACTTTATTACCGTTGGGTGTAAAAGAATTTTCAGCTTCGATGGTAAAATATTGACCTTTGAAATCAATATCTTTACCATTAGCATCAAGAGTGGCTGTATTTTTCAAAGTCAAATCGCCTAACACTTTAAGCGGAAGAGTTTGCAAAGTTACTTCTGTATTTTGCATAAGCAAATTAGGCAATGATGGTGTTGATGTAATCTCAAACTTACCATTTTGGAATACGAATTTAGTAGCAATAGGATCACCGTCGGGTCCAAATTTACAATCCGCATCGGTAGCAATACCCACATTAAAGATAGTAGTATTTTGAGAATTGCCTATAAAATTGATTACAGCACCCTCTGGAATAGTTATTTCGCTTTCCTCTGCGATATCTATCTGAGAATTTGATGTAGCGTACCCACATTCAGCACCGCCAATTTTAACCAAAGCATTTTGAGATGTTATATTCCACTTAATTCTACCGGAAGCAGTAGACGGATCGGGGCAAAAATCTCCCTTAGATTCAAATTCAGCCTTGGCAATATTAAGAATGGTTTTGTTGGTAAGTCGATAATAGAAATGTCCTTCGTTTTTCAACTTAGCATCATCGTTGAGATTGAGAGTGCCTGCCAGTGTTATACCTGTAGAGCACTTTGTTACATTAAGAGTAACACCTTTGTTGGCTGTTAAAGTTGCGTCTTCGGGAATAACGAAGTCGTAATGTTTATTATTCTGTCCTTCTTTGCTCAACGGAACAATCTGACCATCGACATCAAAAATAACTTCGCCGCTCTTCAATACAAGAGTTTTTTTGTCGGTTTCGCCTCCGGCAAGAGCATCGTCAAAGTTAACCTTCACATCCGAAAGCTTAATAGAACTGCCAGGCTCTTTGTCGATAACCATCTGCTTAACATTGAACTTGAAGTTGGTAGTAGATACCGGGACAGATTGATTGTTGTCGCCTGCAAACCAAAGCTCTACATAATCTTTTGTGTTGTACAAATCTAAACCAACATAAATATTTGGTTTATTATTAAGTCTTTCGTTCTTTAAAGGCTCTTGCAATTTGTTAACAATATTGCCTGTAATAATAAGTTTATTGTGCGAGGCACCCGCATCGGCTGTACCTGTGATAGAAATCAGTTTGTTATTATATCTGGCATTGTCGGCACTAACATTATGTTTGAAATCAAAGTCGATATCGCCAACTACGAGTTCATCGCTTTTACCAGCTGTAAAATAAACGTTAGCACCGCCATAGCCACCCATAGCCAATGTGCCACAATAAACATTATGACCATCAAGCTTGAGCGAAGAGGTTCCCATAAGGTTGAGTATATTCCTAACATAAAGATCTCTGTCATAAATAAATATGGCATTTTCATCATCACTATTATGCTCTATGGTAACATTCGGGAAGACTCCATCATGATCAAGATGGAATCTATAATTGTTGGAGCTGTTAGGTGAAAAATGGTAGAAACTTTCATCATTGGCATCAAACTCCGAACAGTCGGCATCAAGATAGAACGAATTGTCGTTCATAAACTGAATTTCGCCCTTGCCCGATATTGAACCTGCCTTACAGCCTGTTACACTAATACGGAGACGACCCAATTCTGATTGGCCTTCACGATATTGGAAAATAATTTTACCAACATTGTTGATAGCATCAGATGCATTAACAAAAGTATATCCGTCGATTATACAAATATCGCCAGACTGTGGTGTAGCACTAGTATTGGTTCCATATATTTTCCAACTATTGGAATTAAAAGCTATGACAGTTGCAGAGGTAAGAGATTCAGCAGATGCAATCAAAATGCGCATTCCTTCAGAATTCTTCTTCACACCGGCGGTATATTCGCCGGATTTAAGTGTTGCGCTCTCCGTACAATTATTAAAATTAATAGATGTGTTGTCAATACCAAATGTAGTGGCAGATGTTGGGTTCATTTTCGGTTTATTCCAATAAGATGTGGGTGTTTGGTAAGACCAACCACTTAAAGTTAGAGTACGATCAGTATAAACAATATAAGCAGCAGGTCCTTCGCCACAATCATATACATTTGGCTGGGTGGTCTTCTTATTAGAATATTTACCAGTAGCAACGTTATACACCCATCCTTTTTTTGAAGTCATTTTAACGCCACAGGGTTCTGGGTCGCCTTCATAATCTTGCCGCATTATATCAGACTCAACCCATTCAGAATTGTCTAACAATGCCAATGATGTTAACGGTTGAACTACCTGATAAGGATAATCGAACTTCAAAATAAACTTACAAGTATTCTTATTCTCTGTTTTAACAGTCCAATAGCACGGAAGATTTTCACCGTTATCTGTTTTCAAGCACGGATGCTGCTTGCCAACCGCGCCCATAGTGATATACTCATTGAAGAATGTGGCAGATTCTTTTGCCACCACAAACGCCGGAGCGTAGTATGAGCTTGTACCAATAGGCCATTCTGCTACACGGTCGGTAGCGTTGAAACTGCCTCCTTGCACATTAAGGCAGAGACCCGCCGAAGCCTTGTCGCCATCGTTTACAAAATAATGTTCGGCGCCTCCGTTGGTGCCATTTTTAAGAGTAACTACATACGAATTGAGATAACATTTGCCAGCGGTAAAGTCGTATCTGTTGGCTGTTATCCTGCTGTCAAGTGTTATTGTAGCTACATTTTGATTGATTATATCGAATATGCCCGAGCCAGAGATGGTTTTGTTGTCGCCATTAAGATTTAATGTTCCTACTATATTGCCATCGTTGGTTACGTTGCTAAGCGCATTAATTGCGTTGCCGTTGGCATTGAGATTGCCGGCAAGTACGCTTAAATCTTCGGTAACTGTTACGTCAGCGCCATTGATAATCACAGAATGGTTGCCCGATTTATCCACAATCATTTTTTTGGGGAATGTAAACGCCGCCGGAATATTGATTTCAGAGTTTCGCGAGCCTTCGAAAGTGATGGAGCGCATATTCGACATCTGTGCGCCAGTGCCCAATGTCAGGTTGCCGGCAATAGAGATGTCCCTGTCGTTGAATCCGATATTCAGGCCGTCGGCAATGGAAAGGTTGCCTCTGATTTCAAAGCTGCTGTTGTTGAAATTTACACCTTTATTAATAGTAAGATTATAAAGCGGAACGCTAATGGTAAAATTACCATCGTTGACATCTTTAATAATAGTACCTCCTGTAACGGCGTGGTTGCAGGTGAGTTTAAGATCTCGACTGATAGTCATACTACCGCCCGAAGTTTTGAATGTAGAGTTAGCAGAGGTAAGCTCCAACTTTTCCATTGTAATAGTGCCTGCCGACTGCGAGAAAATACTTGCTTGATTATTGTCCATAACATCTTTAACAGAAGATTGTCCGCCGTTGATGTTAAACGAACCGCCGTTGAGTTTTATAGTATTATTGCTTGTTTGCAATGCTCCGCTTGTTACGCTCAACGCACCCGACACATTTATATTATTAGTAGATTTAACTGTGCCGCCAGCCACTTGCAATTCAGCACTGGCAGGAATGTTAAAATCCCTATTTCTGCTCAGGGCATCTATTGTGATATTAGAACCAATCATCAATGTGCCGCTTTGCAAATCAATGGCGTTGTCGACTAAGGTCAAAAGGCCGGTGGCATCTGCCATAATGTCGGCGTAATAGTTGGTAGTGCCTTTGTTGATTACAATTTTAGAGAAATGTGCTGCCGACTTAAGTGTAAGAGTTTGGTTGCGGTCTTGCGAGGCAAAGATAAAATCGCCGCCAAACGACACAGAAGAACCTGATGACCATAAATTGCCGTTTAGTTTCAATGTTGCAGAGCTTGAAAAGGTGCAACCTTCAGCCACCGCAATATCGTCCATTACCTCTAAGGCTTTGCTAATAGTAGCACCGCCGCCGGTTATACGGAGAGTACCAATTTGGAGGTTGGAGTTTTTGAATTCAACCACTCCGCTCAGAATGTTGAACGATAGGTTTTTGTAATTTTCTACATATCGGTTCATTGCAAACGAACCTGTAAGTGCCACCATTCCGGTAAAATAATCATTACCTTCCGACACTTGAGGATAATTGTCGCCAGTAAGATATATATTGCCATTGCCCACAAGTTCTTCAAATTGTGGTACTCCGCCACTTATCGTGAGGCTAGAATTAAGATGCACTTTTTTGGCAACAGCATTTGCTGTGGAAATGGTAACAGACCCTGAGATATATACTTCATCGTCGGCTGTGGGGGGCACTGAAGCCGCTTGAAATTCGGTGGCATTAAGGCTCCAAGTACCATCGGCACCCACGGAATTCCAATCGCCCGAGTTCCACGAGTAATACACTTGCTGTGCGTATACGCCGCTACAGATGCCTGTAATCATCATCACGGCTAATAATTTCATGATAGTCTTCATGGTTGTATATTTGGTCGTTTTCATGGTTGTTTTCATTATGTTAAACACAAGGTTATGAATTTGCACAATCTATTCTATAGGTATAAACACAATTTATGTGCAAATTGTTGCACCTGCTGTTTGAATTTTAGGTTAATTGACGCCATCAATACAACGCGTAAAACGCAGTGTACTAATGGTTGAGCAAAACATACAATATGCCGAGGGCAAAAATCGCGGATCTTTTGCACTTACAGCAAGATATAAACAATTATATCGTTTTCGTGGCGCAATTATATGCATATATAGTAGGCGGAGCATTATAAAGGATTGCATTATATACAAAATCAATAAGTATCTGTCAGTTACGCACGCAAAGGGATGCATTTATCATACAACATAATTATCTATACATTGTATCTAATGTATTTATAATATTTTAAACACAATCTACAAATACAAATGTATGCAACTAAATATTAATATATTAGACTATACCAATCATATAATACAATTAATCAAAAATTATATAAATCAGTATATTGTATAAGATAAAATGAGCAAAATTACAAGCGAGACTATACATTGTATCACCTGACTCAAAAAAAATTAATTTATTTTTAATATTTTGTACATTTTATTTGCATATAATTATTATTTGTTTTACTTTTGTAGCAAATGAAATTTATAATTTAATTATTAAAATTAATTTATGTCAAACGTACAAATATCAATGTCAGGTGTATCAATACACCGAATGAGAACAGACATGCTCTCCGAATTAGTAGCAAAACTTGTAAAGGCTGGTGGAGTTGCCAAAGAAAAGGTGACCAAAGAGATGATTGCCGAGCTTAAAAAATCGGCCGCCATATTTACCGATGCCAAAACCAAGGAAAAAACCACACAGACCACAGTGCTGTCGCAACAGTACTTAGACACCCTCAAAAAGCGCTACACCGCGCTATACGGATGCATCACCACATCAAAAAACAGCGGCATTGAGGCTCAGGGCAAGGCTGCTGCCAAAATTGAGCCCAAATTTGTAAAAATCACTACTGTGTTTGCGCTCAAAAGCGAGGCTATTTCAAAGCTGGAAAACGTGCTTTCAAGTTTGAAGCAACTTCCCGCCGAAGATTTTGAAACCATTGGCGCTGCCGCCATTCTTGCCGACATGGAGTCGATAGTGGAGGAATACCGCTCCACAATCAATTCGCGCGTGGATGTTAAGGTAGACAAAAGCAAGGCCGTGGTAACAGCCCGCGACACGGTGGTAAAAAATATTCAAAAACTGCTCACATCAATCAAATACGCCCAGGACTGCCTTGGCGGCAGCGAAACCGAATTGGTAAAATCATACAACACCATCTTTGCCGAAACTGCCACCACACTTAAATTTATGGCAACAGTTAGAGC